>JAQVJI010000006.1 GCA_028695255.1 Chromatiales bacterium
CGAAGTAATGCCGCGCGCCGGTGTCACGCTCGACGAACATGTAGTACGGGATGATGCCGAGCCGCACCTGCTCGCGCCACATGCGCGACCAGACCTCGGGGTCGTCGTTGATGTGGCGCAGCACCGGACCCTGACTGCGGATCTCGACGCCGGCGTCGCGCACGCGGCGGATCGCCTCGCGCGCGATCGGCGTGTCGAGTTCGCGCCAGTGGTTGTAATGCGCCATCAGCGCGACGTGGCGGCCGGCGTTGGCCAGGCGTTCGAACAGGCGCAGCAGCTCGTCGGCGTCGCCGTCGGTGACGAAACGATAGGGCCAGAACGACAACGCCTTGCTGCCGATGCGCAGCGTCTGCACGTGTTCGAGGCCCGGCGTCAACAACGGTTCGAGATATTGCGCAAGGTGTTTGGTCTTCATCACCAGCGGATCGCCGCCGGTGACCAGCAGATCGGTGACCTGCGGATGCGCGCGCAGATAGGCGTGCAGGGTCTCGGCCTGATTGCTGGCGATGCGCAGCGCCTTGTCGCCGACGAACTGCGCCCAGCGGAAACAGAAGGTGCAATAGCTGTGACAGGTCTGACCCTGGGTCGGGAAGAACAGCACCGTCTCGCGGTATTTGTGCTGGATGCCTTCCAGGGTCTCGCCATCGAAGCACGGTCGATTGAGTTCGATCTGACCGGCCGGATGAGGATTGAGCTTGTCGCGGATTTCATTCGCGAGTGCAGCGACGGCATCACGATCCGCGCCCTCGCGCAGCAATGCCTCCATGCGCGCGAAATCGTCAGGCTCGAGCATGTCGCGTTGAGGAAACGTGAGCCGGAACATCGGATCGTCCGGTACGCGGGACCAGTCGATGAGCTTGTCGATGACGTAATCGTTGACGCGAAACGGCAACACGCTGGCCACGACCTTGATGTCGAAACGCCGTGCCTCGGTCAACTTGCGCAACTGCGGGATCTGCTCGAAATTGCGCTCGGTGTAGACCCGGAATGCGCGCGGGCCGAAGACAGCCGCCTCGGCGGTGCCGGGGAAGGTGGCAAGAGAAGTCATGACGCCTCCGAAGATGCTTGATCAGTCGTGCAAGACCGAATCTGGTCAAGTGACGGGAGGGCTCCGCAGGCGTGCCGGCCCTCCCCCGGAGGAAGCACCGAACGGGTTCGTTGCCTCCTTGAATGCCGCCGCGCCGTGGATGCGACGGGCTTTATGTGTGGGTTAAGCCGGACTACCCTAACAAACCACGATTGCAAATTGCAAATTTCGGGAAATACTTCACATGCACCCAGAATTCCGGCTCGACGACGGCGTCGTCCACCTCAATCACGCGGCCGTCGCCCCCTGGCCGCTTCGGACCCATGCGGCGGTACTGCGCTTCGCCGACGAAAACATGCGTATCGGCAGCCGTCGCTACGCCCAATGGCTGGCCGTCGAACAGGAATTGCGCGGTCGCCTGCAGCGCCTGATCGGTGCCGACTCGCCGGATGACATCGCCCTGCTCAAGAACACCTCGGAGGGCCTGTCGATGGTTGCATGGGGCCTCGAATGGCAGGCAGGGCAGAATGTCGTCTGTGCGCGACAGGAATTTCCGTCCAACCGCATCGTGTGGGAATCGCTGGCCACGCTCGGCGTGCGCACGCGCCTGGTCGATCTCGACGCGGCGACCGACCCCGAACAGGCCCTGATGGACGCCATCGACGGCGACACGCGCCTGCTCGCGGTGAGCAGCGTGCAATACGACAACGGCCTGCACCTGAACCTCGAACGCCTCGGCGCCTACTGCCGTCCGCGCGGTGTCCTGTTCTGCATCGACGCGATCCAGAGCCTGGGCGCCCTGCCCTTCGACGTCCACGCCTGTCAGGCCGACTTCGTCGCCGCCGACGGACACAAATGGATGCTGGGACCCGAAGGCGTGGCGCTGTTCTACGTCCGGCCCGCCCTGCGCGACGGCCTGCGCCTACGCCAGTTCGGCTGGCACATGGTCGAGCACGCCGGTGATTTCGACCGCATGGACTGGGAACCGGCGCCGAACGCCCGCCGCTTCGAATGCGGCAGCCCGAACCTGCTCGGCATCCATGCACTGAATGCCAGCCTGTCGCTGATCGAGGAGACGGACATCGACGCCATCGCCCGCGCAGTACTCGACAACAGTGCGTATCTGATCGAATGCCTGAAATCGAACGGCTGGCAGATCCTGACGCCACAAGACCCGTCACGCCATGCCGGCATCGTCACCTTCCGCCGCGACGGCGCCGACCACCAGGCGATCTACCGGCGACTCGTCGATGCCGGCGTGCTGTGCGCGCTGCGCGGCGGCGGTATCCGCTTCTCGCCGCACTTTCACACCACGCGGGTGGCGATGGATCGGGCGCTGGAGGTGCTGGAATGAAAATGAACTTCGATGCGGGCAAAGGCGCCAGCAACGGTCACGCCAAACCGCCGAACAAACGCCGATAGTTCTCGCTGGTATCTTCGGCCAGTCGTTCGAACGATACGCCGCGCAGTTCCGCCAGCAGTTCGGCGACGTGACGCACCAGCGCGGGATGATTGGGCTTGCCGCGCATCGGCACAGGGGTGAGATAGGGTGCGTCGGTCTCGATCAGCAGGCGGTCGTCCGGCACGCGCTTGGCGACCTCGCGCAGGTCGACCGCGTTGCGGAAGGTGACGATGCCCGAAAACGAGATGTGGAACCCGAGATCGAGGGCGGCGCGGGCCATATCCCAGTCCTCGGTGAAGCAGTGCATGACGCCGCCGGCCTCACCGGCACCCTCTTCTTCCATGATCCGCAGGGTATCGGCACGCGCATCGCGGGTGTGGATGATGAGCGGCTTGCCGGCCGCGCGCGCGGCGCGGATGTGCACGCGGAAGCGCTCGCGCTGCCATTCGAGCTCGCCCTGGTTGTAGTGATAGTCGAGTCCGGTCTCGCCGATCGCCACCACTTCGGGGTCGGCAGCGCGTTGGAGCAGGGACTCCACCGTCGGTTCCTCGCCTTCGCGTTCGGACGGATGCACGCCGACCGAGCAGAAGACCTGCGGATGACGGCGCGCGATGTCGACGACGGCGGGAAAATTGCCGTAGTCGATGCACACGCAGAGCATGTGTTCGACGCCGGCCGCGTGCGCGGCTTCGAACATACGCTCCATGGAGCCGTCGAAGGGCGTGAGATCGAGGCGGTCGAGATGACAGTGGGAATCGATGAGCATGGCCATGGGAAAGCGCGGAAGGTTGCGGTGCCCGCGCATTCTACATGCTGAGGTCTACATCGTGTGCGTCGGCCGATCGGACTGGAGCGCGCCGGCCAGCAGGCCTTCGATGCGGTTGCGGGTGGCGCCGTTGTCGTGCGGACTGAACTGCACGCCGATGCCGGGGATGCGATTGCCCTGCGCACGCTGCGGCGTGATCCAGATGACCTTGGCGGCGACCGGCAGACGCTCCTTTTCCTCCGGCAGCGTGAGCAGCAGGAACACTTCGTCGTTGACCTTGTAGGGCTTGGGCGTCGGGATGAACAGACCGCCGTTCTTCACGAACGGCATGTACGCAGCGTAGAGCGCGGCCTTGTCCTTGATGGCGAGGGTGACGATGCCTTGTCCGGGTCCGGCGGCCATGGTTTGTCCTCAACCGTTGCGCCGCGGCGCTTGGGCCGCGAGCGCGGATTTCCAGGATACCGCCAGTCCCTCCAGCAACATCTGCGGGTTCACCGGCGTTTCGAGCAGGCGGCGGTATTGTTGCAGTTCATGCAGCAGCTTGAACATCGACTGCAAGTCTAGCGCCTCCGGCAGTCGGCGCAAACCGGCACCGTCCGCAGATTGCTCCGACAATCGCGACGGCGCGCCGCTGGCACGGCGGATCGCGTCGGCCAGTACGTCGTTCAGCCAGGCCGCCAGCGTGGCCTGCGCTTCCTTGCACCACTTGCCGGCGAATGCGACGACGCCCAGCCGGCCGTCGAGACAACTGCCGAAGTCGTCGAGAAACGCCGCCCGTCGTGTCAGCGTGTCGCCCCCTGCCAACGCCAGAGCCGCCTGCGGCGCACCGTGCGCGAGAGCCAGCAGCACGTCGGCATCGGCACCGGCCGGCAGTCGTTCGGCCAGCCAGGCGCGGGCCTGATCCGGCGTCGGTGCGTGCAGCGGCACGCGCTGACAACGGCTGCGGATGGTGGCGGGCAGGCGCCCCGGTCGCGAGGTCAGGAGCAGCAACAGGGTACGCGGCGGCGGCTCTTCGAGGGTCTTGAGCAGGGCATTGGCGGCGTTGTCGTTGAGGCGGTCGGCCGGCGTCAGCACCACTACCTTGTAGGGCGCACGACCCCGGCTGAGACCGACGAAACCGGCGAGATCGCGGATCTGGTCGATGCGGAGTTGCTTGCCCTCCTCCTCCGGCCGCACTTCGCTGTAGTCGGGGTGATTGCCTGCCCGGAACAGCACGCAGCCATCGCAGTGCCCGCAGGCGTCACCATCCTCGGGGGTCTCGCACAGGGCGGCGGCGGCGAGCGCGCGGACGAAATCCCGTTCGCCGATGCCCTCGGGTCCGTGGATCAGCAGCGCGTGCGGCAGGCGATCCTGCGTACGTTGCGTCCGCAGGCGCTGCCAGGCGGGATCGAACCACGGTGGGAGTGCGCTCATGCGAGGAAGTCCTCCAGCGTCCGGCGCAGGATCTCCTGCACCTCGGCCAGCGGTCGGCCGGCGTCGATGACGCGGTAGCGTTCCGGATACTGCCGCGCGCGGTCTAGATAGGCCGCGCGCGTGCGTTCGAAGAAGGCCAGCGTTTCGCTCTCGAAACGGTCGGCCTCGCTGCGGCCCTTGGCGCGGGCCAGGCCCTGCGCCGGTTCGATGTCGAGCACGATCACGAGATCGGGTCGCAGATCGCCCTGCACCCATTGTTCGAGCTCGGCGATGCGCCGCGTCGCGATGCCGCGGCCGCCGCCCTGATAGGCATAGGTGGCGTCGGTGAAGCGGTCGCACAACACCCATTGCCCATTCGCCAGCGCGGGACGGATGACGCGGTTGAGATGCTCGGCGCGCGCCGCGAACATCAGCAGCAATTCGCTGTCCTCGTGCATGCCGGCGAACTCGTGCGACAGCAGCAGACCGCGCACCGCCTCGCCGAGCGGCGTGCCGCCCGGTTCGCGCGTGCTCAGGACGGAGATGCCGCGCGCGGTGAGCGTGGTCCGCAACAGTTCCATGTTGGTCGTCTTGCCGACGCCCTCGATGCCTTCCACGGTGATGAATCGGCCCTGCATCTCAGTTTCCTCCACCGCCGGGATAGCGGCTTGCGTCGCCGCCCAGTTGATGCCGGATCACGGCCTGACGGTGTTCGTCATAGGTTGCGGAAAACACGTGGCTGCCGTCGCCACGGGAGACGAAGAACAGTGCGTTCGTCGGTGCCGGATGGAGTGCGGCGCGTATGGATGCCACACCCGGCAGCGCGATCGGCGTCGGTGGCAGACCGTCGCGCGTGTAGGTGTTGTACGGATGATCCTCTCGCAGATCGCGGCTGCGCAGGTTGCCGTCGAAGTTTTCCTGCATGCCGTAGATCAGCGTCGGATCGGTCTGCAGGCGCATGCCGCGACGCAGGCGATTGACGAACACGCCGGCGATGAGCGCGCGTTCGTCCTCCACGCCGGTTTCCTTCTCCACCAGTGAGGCGAGGATCAACGCCTCGTAGGGCGATTTCAGCGGCAGGTCCGGTGCGCGGGCATCCCACTCGCGTTGCAGCACTTCGACCATGCGCGCGTGGGCACGTCTCAGCAGGTCGAGATCGCTGCCGCCGCGCGGGAACAGATAGGTGTCCGGGAAGAACCAGCCTTCGGGATGTTCGCCGGCGCGGCCGAGTGCGGTCATGATTTCCGCCGGGTCCTGCGGGTTCAGCGTCAGGCTCAGGTGGGCGTGTCCCTGGACCGCCTGCATCATCTGACGGAAGGTCCAGCCCTCGACGATGGTGATCGGATACTGCACCGTGCGTCCTTCGACCATCAGAGACATCAGCATGCGCGGGGTGAGACCGGGCTCCAACCGATACTGGCCGGCCTGCACGCGACCGCCGGCGCCGGCCATGCGCGCGTAGAGTTCCAGATAACGCGGACGCTCCAGCACGCCTTCCCCAGCCAGTTGCTGCGCCAGCCGGCGCACCGAGCTACCGGCCGGCACCTCGAATACGCGCACCTCCTCGACGTGCAATGGCGTATCGAGGAAACGGAAATAATCGATGCCTAACGCGATCGCGGCGGCGAGCGGGATCAGCAGCAGATAACCGAGAACGCGGAACAGACGCATCATTGCGGTACGCCGTGGCGCTCGTGAATGGCCGAACGCAGCACGGGCACGCAGCCGTGGCGCGGCGTCGGTCGCCCGTCCAGCGAGCGCAGCGGCCACAGGCCGATCAGCGTGTTGCTGAGGAACATGCCTTCCGTGCGATCGAGATCCTCCCTTCGCAGATTGCGTTCCTCACAGGGAATGCCGATGGCCTGCGCCGTTTCCATCACCAGGCCACGCATGATGCCGGCCACGCCGCACTGATCGATGGGCGGCGTCAGCAGCGTTCCATCCTTCACCACGAACAGGTTGCTCATCGTGCCTTCGACCACCCAACCGTCGATATCGAGCATGAGGCCTTCCTGGAATTCGTCGCCCCATTCGGCGCGCGCAAGTACCTGCTCCAGGCGGTTGAGATGTTTGTGGCCGGCGAGCACGGGGTTGCGCGACAGGCGCATGTCGCAGGTGCGGACGTCGATGCCCTCGTCGTGCCAAGCCGGCGGATGCGCGGGCCAGTCACCGAGCATCAGGATGCGGGTCGGTACCGCGGGTTCGGGCGGACGATAGCCGCGCCTGCCGCTGCCGCGCGTGATCAGCAGTTTGAGTACGGCCCGCGGCCGGCCTGCGCACAGGTGGAACGCCTCGTCGTGCAGGGCATCGGTATCGGGGGTGGCAATGCCGAGCGCCCGGCAACCGCGATGCAGGCGCGCCATGTGGCGCGACCAGAGCGGCGCATGGCCGTCGAGGATGGCCAGCGTCTCGAACAGGCCGTCGCCGTAGTGCAGACCGCGGTCGTCGACCGCAAGACGATCCGTCGCGACGCCGTTGACGAGCACCATGGCCGTGCCCCGGCCCCAGCCGTCAGACGGCCTTGAAGATCAGCGTGCCGTTGGTGCCGCCGAAGCCGAAGGAGTTGGACATGGCCACCCGGACCTCGGCCTGCCGTGCCGTATTGGGCACGTAGTCGAGGTCGCATTCCGGGTCCGGATCGTCCAGGTTGATGGTCGGCGGCACCACGCCGTGCTGCATGGCGAGGATCGAGAACACCGCCTCGACGCCACCGGCCGCACCCAGCAGATGACCGGTCATGGACTTGGTGGAGCTGATCATCACCTTGCGCGCGTGATCGCCGAGGGCATTCTTGATCGCCTCGGTCTCGCCCTTGTCGCCGGCGGGCGTCGAGGTGCCGTGGGCGTTGATGTAGTCGATATCGTCGGGGTTCATGCCCGCATCCTTGAGCGCGAGCTTCATGCAGCGCGCCGCACCCTCGCCGCCCGGCGACGGCTGGGTCATGTGGAAGGCATCGGAATTCCAGGCGAAGCCCGCGAGTTCGCAATAGATGCGTGCGCCGCGGGCCTTGGCGTGCTCGTATTCCTCCAGCACCACGACGCCGGCACCGTCGCCCAGCACGAAGCCGTCGCGCCCCTTGTCCCACGGCCGGCTGGCCCTGGTCGGCTCGTCGTTGCGGGTGGACAGCGCGCGCGCGGCGGCGAAACCGCCGATGCCGAGCGGCGTGGTGGCCATTTCGGCACCGCCGGCCACCATCACGTCGGCATCGCCGTAGACGATCATGCGCGCGGCGTCGCCGATACTGTGGGTGCCGGTCGCACAGGCCGACACCAGCGAGATGTTCGGACCCTTGAGACCGCTCATGATGGAGAGATTGCCGGCGACCATGTTGATGATCGCACTCGGCACGAAAAATGGGGAAATCTTGCGGAAACCGCCGTTCAGATAGGCGGTGTGGCTGCGTTCGATGTACGGCAGGCCGCCGATGCCGGAACCGATCGACACACCGATGCGTTCGGCGTTCCGTTCCGTCACTTCGAGGCCAGAGTCCCTGATGGCCTGGATGCCGGCGCCGATCCCGTAATGGACGAAGGTGTCCATCTTCTTCTGGTCCTTGGGCGGGATGTAGTCGTTGGCATCGAAATCCTTGACCGAACCCGAGATGCGCACGGGCATGTCCGAGGCATCGAAGATGTCGATCGGGCTGATGCCGCTGTGTCCGGCAGTGATGTTGTCCCACGCCGTGGCGATGGTCGAACCGACCGGAGAGACGATGCCGAGACCCGTGATGACGACGCGCCGCTTAGACAAGCTTCAAGCCCTCTCGTGGTTTGCTGGTCGACCAGGCGTTCGCTGGTCAAGAAGAACTACATGTCTCGATCGACCCGCCGTGCCCGCGCGAACGCGGACACGGCGGACGGACCGGATATCAGGACGCCTGATGCGCAGTGACGTAGTCGATCGCCTGCTGGACGGTGGTGATCTTCTCGGCCTCTTCGTCCGGAATCTCCGTTTCGAACTCCTCTTCCAGGGCCATGACCAACTCAACGGTATCCAGAGAATCTGCGCCGAGATCGTCGACAAAAGAGGCGGCGTTGGTGACTTCCTCTTCCTTGACGCCAAGCTGCTCGACGACGATTTTCTTGACGCGTTCTTCAACAGTGCTCATGGTTCGATTATCCCCTTGATTTGACATGCGGCCGGAGCCGGTGCGCTATTGTAGTGAAAAGGCCATGGCCAATCCACCACACCCGACGACCTCCGCGGGGCTCCGGAAAGTGCCCTGTCGGATCTCGCCGTTCCATTTGAAATCAGTCACTTGAAAGACGCGCGCGGCGTAGCGGAAGGTCACCCGCTCACGCCATGTACATCCCGCCGTTGACGTGCAGCGTCTCGCCGCTGATGTAGGCGGCCTCCGGACTGGCCAGGAAGGCGACCGCGGCCGCGATCTCCTCCGGCCGGCCGAGACGGCCGAGCGGGATCTGTCCGAGCAGCGCATCGCGCTGCGCATCGGGCAGGCCGCGCGTCATGTCGGTGTCGATGAAACCGGGCGCAACCGCGTTGACCGTGATGCCGCGCGAACCGACCTCACGCGCCAGCGACTTGGTGAAACCGAACATGCCGGCCTTGGCCGCCGCGTAGTTGGTCTGGCCCGCGTTGCCGCTGGCACCGACCACCGACGAGATGTTCACGATGCGGCCCTTGCGCGCCTTCATCATCGCCCGCAGACAGGCCTTGGTCACGCGATAGATCGAGGTCAGGTTGGTGTCGAGGATGTCGTTCCATTCCTCGTCCTTCATGCGCATGAGCAGATTGTCGCGCGTAATGCCTGCGTTATTGACCAGGATGGTCACGGCGCCGAGGTCGGCCTCGATCTGCTTGACCACGGCCTCGACCGATTCGCCGTCGGTCACGTTCAGCATCATGCCGCGACCGTGATGACCACCCTCGGACAGATATTTGCCGATCGCCTCGGCACCGGATTCGGTGGTGGCAGTGCCGACCACCGTCGCCCCGCGCTGGGCCAGGGTCAATGCGATGGCCTTGCCGATGCCGCGGCTGGCGCCGGTCACCAGCGCGATTTCACCTTCCAGACTCATGCCCGGACTCATATGCCGCTCCTCATATCGATGTTTGACTGACGCAGGAACCGACGCATCAGCGGACCGCCGCCAATGCCTGTTCCAGACTTTCGGGATCCTGTACGCACCGGACGTCGAGCGTCTTGTCGATGCGCTTGTTGAGACCGGTCAGCACCTTGCCCGGACCGAGTTCGATCACGGCGGTGACGCCGTCGCCCGCCATGCGGCCGACGGTATCGACCCAGCGCACCGGCCGGTGCAGTTGCGCGGCGAGCGCGTCGCGGATCGCATCCGGTTCGGTGTGCGATTGCACATCGACATTGTGCAGAACCGGAATCGCGGGCGGGTTCACCCGTATACCGGCCAGACGTTCGCGCAGCAGGCCGGCCGCGGATGCCATCAGAGCACAGTGGGAAGGCACGCTCACCGCCAGCCGGATCGCACGCTTGGCACCGGCCGCCTGCGCCAGTGCGATCGCACGATCCACGGCACTTCCCTGACCGGCGATCACCACCTGGCCCGGCGAATTGAAATTGACCGCCTCCACCACCTCGCCTTCGGCCGCACGGGCGCAAACGTCGATCACCGGCACGTCGTCGAGCCCGAGGATCGCGGCCATCGCGCCCTCGCCTTCGGGTACGGCCGACTGCATCAGGCGACCGCGCTCGGCCACCAGCAGCGTCGCCTCGCCGAAGTCGAGCGCACCCGCGCACACCAGCGCCGTGTACTCGCCCAGGCTGTGGCCGGCCATCACCGCCGGTTGCGGACCGCCGTTGGCCTGCCATACGCGCCAGACGGCGACGCCGGCGGCCAGCATCAGCGGCTGCGTGTTCTCGGTACGATTCAGTTCGGCCTCGGGGCCGTCGCAGGCCAGCGACCACAGGTCGCGGCCGAGGTGGTCGGACGCCTCGCGAAAACAGTCGCGGACTTCGGGGTGACGATCGGCAAGCGTGCCGAGCATGCCGAGGGACTGGGATCCCTGGCCGGGGAAAACGCAGGCGAAGCTCATGCGGGGATTCTGACGATCGTTAGGGGACAGGCGCGGTAGTTTAGGCAATCGACGGCACGGGCGGCAAATATGCCGGTTTGGGCCGACCGGGACCGGTTTTCGGTCGCGCCCCTTGTGCCGCCGGGGTGACTTACCCATAATTGCGCCCTTGCCGGCGGGCGGTCCTCTTACAAATGTCTCCCGCCGACCCACAACGACCGGTAAATCATGGCGAAAGAAGATCATATTGAAATGGAAGGCGTGGTGCTCGACACCCTGCCCAACACCATGTTCCGCGTGCAGCTCGACAACGGCCACGTCGTGACCGCCCACATCTCCGGTCGCATGCGCAAGCACTACATCCGCATCCTGACCGGCGACCGCGTCACCGTCGAGATGACCCCCTACGACCTGAGCAAGGGTCGCATCATCTACCGCAACCGCTGATCCGAGCGCACCACCCGGTCTGACGACTTCCCGGAACGCGTCGCCTGGGCGCCTTCGCAACCCGGGTCGATCAAGACTGACTGGCGGCCAAGTAGTCATCGCCTCCGCACAAGAACGACCGGTGAGGTCTCCCGCTAGTGCATGGTCGACTTGCCTTCCCGCTGTTTTCAAATAGTTGTAGCAATGGCGGGTCATTTGGCATACAGTGGGTCCCGCGTCAGCTCATGGCTATTGGCAGTTTAAGTCGTTCCCTTCCGGTTACTTCTCGAATTCTCCACTACATTGCCTGCACGCAAATCTCTGTTTTCAACATCATTCAAGGTAATTCATCATGGCCAAAGGCACTGTAAAGTGGTTCAACGAAGCGAAGGGTTTCGGCTTCATCACTCCCGAAGACGGTAGCGCCGACGTGTTTGCGCATTTCAGCGCCATCCAGGGCACCGGCTTCAAGACCCTGCCCGAAGGGCAGACGGTCACCTACGACGTGACCAAGGGCCCCAAGGGCCTGCAGGCGAGCAACATCGTCGTTTGCTGAACCGGTTCCGGCTGGTTGCATAAAAAAGCCCCGCTTCGGCGGGGCTTTTTTTGTGTCCGGACGCTTTATGCCGGGACCACGTCCCAGGCAGATCCTCAAGGCCCACCCATCAAGGCAAGGCCTCTTCCTTTTCGTATTCCAGCACGAGCTTTTCATCGTGCACGGCGACGGTGACTTCGCCGCCGCCGGCCAGACGGCCGAACAGGATTTCCTCCGCCAGCGGTTTCTTGATGTGTTCCTGGATCACGCGCGCCATCGGCCGCGCGCCCATCTTCGGGTCGTAGCCGTGCTCGGCCAGCCAGGCACGCGCCTCGTCGTCGATCACCAACGCCACCTTCTTCTCGTCGAGCTGCGCCTGCAACTGGATCAGGAACTTGTCGACCACGCTGACGATGGTCGCCGGGTCCAGCGGCTTG
This sequence comes from Chromatiales bacterium, assembly GCA_028695255.1. Lineage (GTDB taxonomy): Bacteria > Pseudomonadota > Gammaproteobacteria > Ectothiorhodospirales > Ectothiorhodospiraceae > JAQVJI01. The sequence continues at coordinate 11,995 of JAQVJI010000006.1, forward strand.
AACTGGATGACCGCGTCGAGACGGTTGCGGAACTCGGGGCTGAAGGCGCGCTTCAACACCTCCATCGCGTCGGTGGAATGGTCCTGATGCGTGAAGCCCATCGACGGACGGCTGGACAGTTCGGCGCCGACGTTGCTGGTCATCACCAGGATCACGTTGCGGAAATCGACCTTGCGGCCGTTGGTGTCGGTCAGCGTGCCGTGGTCCATCACCTGCAACAGCAGGTTGTAGACGTCGGGATGGGCCTTTTCCATTTCGTCCATCAACAGCACGGCATGCGGATGCTTGAGGATGGCATCGGTCAGCAGACCGCCCTCGTCGTAGCCGACGTAGCCGGGCGGCGCGCCGATCAGGCGCGATACGGTGTGGCGCTCCATGTATTCCGACATGTCGAAGCGGATCAGCTCGATGCCGAGCAGATCGGCGAGCTGGCGCGTGACCTCGGTCTTGCCGACGCCGGTGGGACCCGCGAACAGGAACGAGCCGATCGGCTTCTGCATGTCGCCAAGGCCCGAGCGTGACATCTTGATCGCGGTCGCGAGCGTCTCGATCGCCTCGTCCTGGCCGAACACCACCATCTTCAGATTGCGTTCCAGGTTGCGCAGCGTCTCCATGTCGGACGCGGACACGCTCTTCGGCGGGATGCGCGCGATCTTGGCGACGATGGCCTCGACGTCGTGCACCGAGATGGTCTTCTTGCGCGAGGACGCGGGTTGCAGGCGACGGTTGGCACCCGCCTCGTCGATCACGTCGATGGCCTTGTCCGGCAGATGGCGGTCGGTGATGTAACGATCGGACAGTTCCGCCGCCGCGCGCAACGCCTTGCTGGTGTACTTGACGTCGTGATGCTCCTCGAAGCGCGAGCGCAGACCCTTGAGGATTTCGTAGGTCTCGTCGACCGAAGGTTCGTTGACGTCGATCTTCTGGAAGCGCCGCGCCAATGCACGGTCCTTCTCGAAGATGCCGCGGTATTCCTGATAGGTGGTCGAACCGATGCACTTGAGTTCGCCCGAGGCGAGCATCGGCTTGATCAGATTGGAGGCGTCCATGACGCCGCCGGAGGCGGCGCCGGCGCCGATGATGGTGTGGATCTCGTCGATGAACAGCACCGCGTTCTTCTGCCGCTTGAGTTGCGACAGCACGCCCTTCAGACGCTTCTCGAAGTCGCCGCGGTATTTGGTGCCGGCCACCAGCGCACCGAGGTCGAGCGAGTAGATGACGGCGTCGCGCAGAATCTCGGGCACCTCACCGTCGACGATCTTCTTGGCCAGACCCTCGGCGATCGCGGTCTTGCCGACGCCCGCCTCGCCGACGAACAGCGGATTGTTCTTGCGGCGCCGGCACAGAATCTGCACCGTGCGCTCGATCTCGAGCGCGCGACCGATCAGGGGATCGATCTTGCCCTTCTGCGCCTGTTCGTTGAGGTTGGTGGCGAAGTTTTCCAGCGGATTCTTGCGCGTATCTTCCTCGCCGGTCGGGCCGGTGTCGGCGGCGGACGGATTGTCGTCCTCGCGCGGTTCCTCGGGCACCTTGGAAATGCCGTGCGAGATGTAATTGACGATATCGAGGCGCGCCACGTCGTGCTGATTCAGCAGGTAGACCGCGTGCGACTCCTGCTCGCCGAAGATCGCCACCAGCACGTTGGCGCCGTTGACCTCCTTGCGGCCGGAGGACTGCACGTGGAATACCGCACGTTGCAACACGCGCTGGAAGCCGAGTGTCGGCTGGGTGTCGCGCGGGTCGTCGGCCGCCAGCACCGGGGTGTTGGCCTCGATGAACTCGGCCAATTGCCGCTGCAACAGATCCAGGTTGACGCCGCAGGCACGCAATACGGTGACCGCCGTCGGATTGTCCGTCAGCGCCAGCAGCAGGTGCTCCACGGTCATGAATTCGTGTCGCTTTTCCCGCGCGGCCTTGAAGGCGGTGTTGAGGGACAGCTCGAGTTCTTTGTTCAGCATGGTCTCACCTGTGCCATTTGCGACAACCCGTTTGACGGTCTGCCGCGGATGATCCGCTCGGTATCGGATCGAAGCAATTCCCGTGCCCCGTAAATGTCCGGCCTGTCCGTCAGGCCTCTTCCATCGCGCACAACAGCGGGTGCTGATGTTCGCGCGCGAATTCGTTCACCTGAATGACCTTGGTCTCGGCCACGTCGCGGCTGTACACGCCGCATACGCCCTTGCCCCGCGTATGGACATGCAGCATGACGCGCGTCGCCTGTTCCCGATCCATGCGAAAGAAGATCTCCAGCACCTCGACCACGAATTCCATCGGGGTGTAGTCGTCGTTGAGCAGCACCACCTTGTACATCGGCGGCGGTTTGAGCTTCGGGCGGGCCTCTTCGACGGCGAGCCCGGTGTCGCCCTGCCGTTTCGTGTCGTGTTCCATGCAGCAAGATGTGAAGGTCGGAAATGGAATGCCTTGCGGCGAGTATAGCCCAGCCGCATCCCGGTCGGAGCGCGCCGGCTGCTGGGTGCTTAGATGGGGATGGTGAACAAAGGTTTAAACCCGAGACGAGGACAGGTTTGCGCACGCACCAGCATGAAACGTCGGCGGCTCATGCCGGTGCGTGCGACGGTAGGTATTTACATGTGGGCGACGACGTTCTCGCCGAAGGCCGAACACGAAAGTTCGGTCGCACCCTCCATCATGCGCGAGAAGTCGTAGGTCACCTTGCGCGAGCTGATCGCGCCGCCGAGGCCCTTGACGATCAGGTCCGCGGCCTCGATCCAGCCCATGTGACGCAGCATCATCTCGGCCGAGAGAATCAGCGAGCCGGGATTGACCTTGTCCTGGCCGGCGTATTTCGGCGCCGTGCCGTGGGTGGCCTCGAACATCGCGACGGTGTCGGACAGATTGGCGCCCGGCGCGATGCCGATGCCGCCCACCTGGGCCGCCAGCGCATCGGAGATGTAGTCGCCGTTGAGGTTCAGGGTCGCGATCACGTTGTACTCGGCCGGACGCAGCAGGATCTGTTGCAGGAAGGCGTCGGCGATCACGTCGTTGATGACGATTTCCCTGCCGGTCTTCGGGTTGGCGAAGCTGCACCACGGCCCTTCGCCGATCAGCCTGGCGCCGAACTCGCGCTGCGCGAGTTCATAGCCCCAGCTTTTGAAGGCGCCTTCGGTGAATTTCATGATGTTGCCCTTGTGCACCAGCGTCACCGAGGCACGGTCGTTGTCGATCGCATACTGGATCGCCTTGCGCACCAGACGTTCGGTACCATCGCGCGACACCGGCTTGATGCCGATGCCGGAGCTGTCCGGAAAGCGGATCTTGCGCACGCCCATTTCGTTGATCAGGAAGTCGATCAGTTTTTTCGCCTCCGGCGAGCCCTCGGCCCACTCGATACCGGCGTAGATATCTTCCGAGTTCTCGCGAAAGATCACCATGTCGGTCTTCTCGGGTTCGCGCACCGGGCTCGGCGTACCGGCGTAGTAGCGGATCGGACGCAGGCAGACGTAGAGATCCAGTTCCTGCCGCAGGGCCACGTTGAGCGAGCGGATGCCGCCGCCGACGGGCGTGGTCAGCGGCCCCTTGATCGACACCACGTAATCCCTGACCACTTCCATGGTCTCGGCCGGCAGCCAGGTGTTGTCGCCGTAGACCGTATTCGCCTTCTCGCCGGCGTAGACTTCCATCCAGGCGATCTTGCGCTTGCCGCCATAGGCCTTCTCGACCGCGGCATCCACCACGCGCTTCATCACCGGCGTGATGTCGACACCGATGCCGTCGCCCTCGATGTAGGGGATGATCGGATTGTCCGGCACATCGAGCGAGTTGTCGGGACGGGTGGTGATTTTCTGCCCCTGCGCGGGGATCTGGATGTGCTGGTAGGCCATGAGACGCTCCGTTCTGGTCGGATGATTGTGCAGTGCGGTCCTGCATTATAACGGCCGGATTGTCGACGTGTGCTAGTGTAGCCGCCCAACCTCAGGCGGAGGCGACACTGTGCAGTGGAAACCCAACGTGACCGTGGCGGCCGTGATCGAGCGCGAGGGCCGTTTCCTGCTGGTCGAGGAACGCGACGGCGACAGCGGACGCATCGTCATCAACCAGCCGGCCGGTCATCTGGACGAGGGCGAGGGTCTGATCGAGGCGGCGGTGCGCGAGACGCGCGAGGAAACGGCCTGGACCTTCCGTCCCGAGGCCCTGGTCGGCATCTACCGCTGGCGTAGCCCCAACAACGGCATCACCTATCTGCGCTTCGCCTTCTGCGGCAGCGCGCTCGGACACGATCCCGAACAGACCCTCGACGACGGCATCCTGCACGCGGTCTGGCGTACGCCGGAGGAACTGCGCGCCGATGCGGACCGTCTGCGCAGCCCGATGGTGTTGCGCTGTATCGACGATTATCTGGCGGGACGACGTTTTCCGCTGGATCAGATAATAAATATCTATTGAAAACAAAGCGTAACAGATGCTAGTTAGTCTTATTTCTCGTGATGAAAGAGATGTCTGACAGTACTATCGGGCACGGATCGCCACGCACGGGCAAGGTCTTCGTCGGGCTGTCGGGCGGGGTCGACTCGTCGGTGGCCGCCCTGCTGCTGTTGCGGGCCGGATACGAGGTCGAAGGCCTGTTCATGAAGAACTGGGTCGATGCCGAGGACGAAGTCTGCACTGCTGCGCAGGACCTGGAGGATGCCCGCGCCGTCTGCGATCGGCTCGGCATCCCGCTGCACACGGTCAACTTCGCACCCGAATACTGGGACCGCGTGTTCGAGCACTTCCTGTACGAATACCGCGCCGGCCGCACACCCAATCCGGACGTACTGTGCAATCGGGAGATCAAGTTCCGCGCCTTTCTGGACCACGCCCTGAGGCTCGGCGCCGACCACATCGCCACCGGCCACTATGCGCGCCTGCAACGCCGCGGGACAGAGGTGGTGCTGCTCAAGGGCATCGATCCGGCCAAGGATCAGTCCTATTTCCTGAATGCATTGAGCCAGGAACAGTTGGCGCGCGTGCTGTTTCCGGTCGGCGAGCTGCACAAGGCGTCGGTGCGCCGTCTGGCCGCCGAGGCCGGGCTGCCGACCCACGCGAAAAAGGACAGCACCGGCATCTGCTTCATCGGTGAACGGCGTTTCCGCGCGTTCCTGGAACGCTTCATCCCGGCCCGGCCGGGCGACATCGTCGACACCGAAGGCCATGTCGTCGGTCGCCATCACGGCGTCATGTACTACACCTTCGGCCAGCGCGAGGGGCTCGGCATCGGCGGCGTGCACGGCGCGCCCGAACTGCCCTGGTACGTGGTCGACAAGGACGTGACGGCGAATCGTCTGGTAGTGGCGCAGGGACACGAGCATCCCTTGCTGTTCCACGACGAACTCGTGGCCGGCGAGACGAACTGGATCGCCGGAACGTGCCCCGTCCTGCCGATGAGTTGCACAGCCAAGGTGCGTTATCGACAGGCCGATCAGGATTGCCGCGTCGAAGCCCGCGATGACGGGCGTTTGCGCGTGGTGTTCGATCGTCCGCAGCGCGCCGTGACGCCCGGCCAGTATGTCGTTTTCTACCGCGACGACGTCTGTCTCGGCGGTGCCGTGATCGAGGAACGCGCGTGCTCAGCAGCCAAACCTTCAGGAATGCCTTGAACGTTCGCGGTTTCTTCAAGCGCCCTGCCGATAAAGGTATAGTGTCGACGGAACTTCCGGGCTACACGACGTGGAACATAACTCCTACAACCGCACCCTCGCGCTCGCCGCGCTGTTTCAGGCCGCCTCCCTGGTCAAATCGATTGCCTGGACCGGGCAATGCGAACCGGGGCCGTTTCGCACCTGCGTGACCAGCATCCTGAGCCTGGAGGCCGACAGCATCGAGGAGATCTACGGCGGCGGCGGCGGGCTGACACATGGCCTGGAAGTGCTCTCGACCCAGATCGACAAGAGCCCGGCGCGCGCGGACATGGACATCACGCGCTACGTCATCGGTCTGATGCTGCTGGAGCGCAAGCTGCAAGGGCGGCCCGAGATGATCGAGCGCATCCGCCAGGGCATCGAATCCGCGCGTCGTCAGACCGAGTTCTTCACGCCGGATCACGAGAACGTGATCTCCGGCCTGGCGCAGACCTACCAGGACAGCATCAGCCAGATCGGACCGCGCATCATCGTCAACGGCGAACAGACGCACTTGTCCGACAGCGGCAATGCCGCGCGCATCCGCGCCCTGTTGCTGGCCGGCATCCGTGCCGCGGTACTGTGGCGACAGGCCGGCGGCAATCGCTGGCGCCTGCTGTTCGGCCGTTCCGCGATCCTGCGCGAGGCGCATGCGCTGCTGTCCGCAGGCGGGTATTGAGGTGGCGCCACGAAATCGACATGGGTGATCGTCACGACAGCCTTTCCACCCTCGAAGTCGCCGGCCGACGGTACCGAATCTGGCGCCTGCGGGATCTTCCCGGCACGGCCACCCTGCCCTACTCGCTCAAGATCCTGCTCGAGAATCTGCTGCGCCACGAAGACGGCCGCAGCGTCACGGCCGACGACATCCAGGCGCTGCTCGACTGGGACCCGCGAGCGGAACCCGCGCGCGAGATTGCCTTCATGCCGGCGCGGGTGCTATTGCAGGACTTCACCGGCGTCCCGGCACTGGTGGATCTGGCCGCGATGCGCGACGCGATGCAGACGATGGGCGGCAATCCGACGCGCATCAATCCGCTGCAACCGGTGGAACTCGTCATCGACCATTCCGTGCAGGTCGATGCCCACGGCAGTCGCGACGCGTTCCGGATCAATGCCGATCTCGAGTTCTCGCGCAACCGCGAGCGCTACGGCTTTCTCAAGTGGGGCCAGCAGGCCTTCTCGAACTTCCGCGTCGTGCCGCCGGACACCGGCATCGTGCATCAGGTGAATCTCGAATACCTCGCGCGCGTCGTGTTCGCGAGCGAGGCCGACGGCGCGCTGGCCGCCTATCCCGACACGCTGGTCGGCACCGATTCGCACACCACCATGATCAACGGTCTCGGCGTACTCGGCTGGGGCGTCGGCGGCATCGAGGCCGAGGCCGCCATGCTCGGCCAGCCGATCTCCATGCTGATTCCGCAAGTGGTCGGTTTCCGGCTCACGGGCAGCCTGCCGGAAGGTGCCACCGCCACCGATCTGGTGCTGACCGTGACCGAGATGCTGCGCAGACACGGCGTGGTCGGCAAGTTCGTCGAGTTCTTCGGCGACGGTCTGGACCATCTGCCGCTCGCCGATCGCGCCACGATCGCCAACATGGCGCCCGAGTACGGCGCCACTTGCGGCATCTTCCCGATCGACGACGAGACCTTGCGTTTCATGCGTCTGAGCGGGCGCGGCGACGAGCAGCTTGCACTGACCAAGGCCTATGCGCGCGAGCAAGGTCTGTTCCGCGAGACCGGCCAGCCCGAGGCACGCTACACCGACGTGTTGTCACTCGACCTCGCCACGGTCGAACCGAGCCTCGCCGGCCCGCGCCGGCCGCAGGACCGCATTCCATTGCGCCGGGCCGGCATGACCGTTCGCGAGAGCCTGGCAGCGATGGTCCAGGAACGCCTGGCGGCACGCCAGAATGCCGAGGCGCAACGCTTCGAGGGCGAAGGCGGCCATGCCGCGGTCGGCGTCGAGCACCAGGCCGAGGCGGAACGGACCAAGGTCGTGCACGGCGGCGAGACGTTCCACCTCGACAACGGCGCGGTGGTGATCGCCGCCATCACCTCCTGCACCAACACCTCGAACCCGTCCGTGATGCTGGCCGCCGGCCTGGTGGCGAGAAAGGCGCGTGCGCTAGGCCTGAGCGTGCGCCCATGGGTGAAGACCTCGCTCGCGCCCGGCTCGCGCGTGGTATCCGATTATCTGAGAAAGGCCGGTCTGATCGACGACCTGGAGACGCTCGGTTTCCACGTCGTCGGTTACGGCTGCACCACCTGCATCGGCAATTCGGGCCCACTGGCGGAACCGATCAGCGAGGCGATTCTGCGCGACCACCTGGTGGTCTGCTCGGTGTTGTCCGGCAATCGCAACTTCGAGGGTCGCATTCACTCCGAAGTGCGCATGAACTACCTGGCCTCGCCGCCGCTGGTGGTGGCCTACGCGTTGGCCGGTCGCATGGACATTGATCTGTACGGCGAACCGCTCGGCACCGGCCGCGACGGCAGGCCGGTGTTTCTGAAGGACATATGGCCGAGCGCGCCGGAAGTGCGCGCGACGGTCGAACGCTGCGTCACGCCGGAACAATTCCGCCGGGCCTACGACGGCGTGTTCGAGGGCGACGAACGCTGGCGTCGGCTGACCTCGCCCGACGGTCAACGCTATGTGTGGGCCGAGAGCTCGACCTATGTGCGTCATCCGCCGTATTTCGAGAACATGACCCGCACGCCGGCACCGGTCGCCGATATCCGCGGCGCGCGCGTACTGGCGCTGCTCGGCGACTCGGTCACCACCGATCACATCTCGCCGGCCGGCAACATCGAGCCGGACAGCCCGGCCGGACGCTATCTGATGGCGCACGGCGTCGACCCGGCCGAGTTCAATTCCTACGGCTCGCGTCGCGGCAATCATGAGATCATGATGCGCGGCACCTTCGCCAACCTGCGCCTGCGCAATCGCCTGGCACCCGGCACCGAGGGTGGCGTGACGCTGCATCTGCCGAACGGCGAAGCGATGTCGATCTACGATGCGGCGATGAGGTATCGACAGGATGGCACGCCGCTCATCGTCATCGCCGGCAAGGAGTACGGCTCCGGATCGTCGCGCGACTGGGCGGCCAAGGGTCCGCGCCTGCTCGGCGTGCGCGCCGCCATTGTCGAAAGCTACGAGCGCATCCATCGCTCCAATCTGGTCGGCATGGGCGTGCTGCCGCTACAGTTCATGGATGGACAGAATGCCGAAACGCTCGGCCTCACCGGCCGCGAGGTCTACGACATCGAGGGTCTGGGAGACGACACGGCGAGACAGATCAAGGTGCGAGCAAGACGCGAAGACGGTACCAGTATCGACTTCGACGTGAAAGTACGACTCGACACGCCGCAGGAGATCGACTATTACAGGCATGGCGGAATTCTGCAGTACGTATTGCGACAACTGGTAGCCTGAATGAAACGGCGGCGCGGCAGTCGGTGCCGTCAAGCACGGGAACGGACTCTCACGGCGACTGGCGTTGTGGGCCGGTCCAATCAACCCTCGGAAGCAGTCCCGTGAGCCTATAAGAATGCAGAGTGTCGCAACCATGCAGGTGAAAAACCTGCGGCCCGATCAGGTGCTGGCCGCCGACGTCCGCGACCGATCCGGCCGTCTGCTCATACCGTCCGGCATGAGCATCAAGGAAAAGCACATCAAGGTGCTGATGTCCTGGGGCATCACCGAAGTGACCGTACGCAACGATCCGGATGCGCAGACGGAAGCGCCGTCGACACCGGAGCCGACGTCGCCCGTCGATCTGCCGCCCGGGATTCAGGCGCGACTTGCCGATCTGTTCCGCCACGCCGACCTGTCTCAGCCGCACATGCGTGAGTTGTACGCACTTGCCGGGATACGCATGATGAACGCGACGGCGGAGATGGCATGAACACCAGGCCATCTCTCGACGGTGTACTGCGCGGCCTGAAGGATCTGGCGACTTTTCCCGATCTGTATCACCGGCTGGAACAGGTCATGAGCAACCCCACCAGTTCGCTCGACGACATGGCGGCCGTGGTGGAGCAGGACGTGGCCGTAGCGAGCAAACTGCTGCGGCTGGCCAACAGCAGCTTTTACAGCTTCCCATCCAGGATCCAGTCGGTCGGCCGTGCGATCACCATCATCGGCACCAAACAGTTGCGCGATCTGGTGCTGGCGACGCTCGTCATCAAGCGCTTCGACGGCATCCCCACCGACATGGTCGACATGGAAGGTTTCTGGCGTCACAGCATCGGTTGCGCCATCATCGCCCGCGTCATCGCCATTTTCCGGCGCGAGGCCAATGTCGAGCGCTTCTATGTCTCCGGCCTCCTGCACGACCTCGGGCGCCTGGTCATGTTGCTCCAGGTACAGGAACCGATGCGCGAGGTGTTCAAGCAGCGTCAGCAGGAGCAGTCATTGCTGTTTCAGACCGAGGCGGCGATGTTGGGATTCGATCATGCGGTACTCGGCGCCGAACTCCTGCGCAGCTGGCAGTTGCCGAAGGTGTTCGAGGAGGCGGTGAAGTATCACCACGCACCGTTGATGGCAGGCGGCTATCCGGTCGAGGCGGCCGTCGTTCATGCAGCCGACAGCATCGCGCATGCCATGCAGCTCGGCACCAGCGGTGAGAAGTACGTGCCGCCGATCGATCCGAAGGCATGGGAGCGCATCGGTCTGTCGGAATCCATGTTGGCACAGGTCGTTGCGTTCACCGACCAGCAATACCACCAGGCCGTCGAGATATTCCTGCGCTGAATGCCATGACCGACACGCGCGCCAAGACCAAAGAACAATTGCTGGCGCAGGTCGACTACCTGCAACGGCGCGTGGCGTATCTGGAAGAGATCAACCAGTGGCACGACTACGCCATGGACATTCTCTCCTCCACCGCGATCATCTTCGGTGACAGCAAGGCCAGCCGCGAGAACGTCTCGATCCTCAAGGCGACCCAGGAATGCATCAACCGCATCCTGGAGTTCGACCAGACCGCCTATTACGTCATCGACGATACCGACAGCAGCTTCGAGCTCGCCTACAGTCCGACCGAGGCCCCGTCATTGACGAACGAGGTCGATGCGCTGATCGCCAACGGCATGTTTTCCTGGGCCCTCAACCAGAATCATCCGGTCTGCCTGCCCGGCTCGGGCAACGGCGGCAACAGCACCGTCCTGCACGTCATATCGACCCGCACGCGCATCCGCGGCATGTTCGTCGGCAGCATCGATCTCAAGCGCAGCGGTACCGGGGAGTTCGCGCTCAAGCTGCTGTCGATCGTGTTGTTCAATACTGCCTATGCACTGGAAAGCGCGGCGTTGTACAACATGATGAACGAGCAGCGGCAGACACTGGCGCGCCTGGCCCGCAAGCAGTCGCGCGAGCTGCTGCATCAGCAGAGCCATGATGGCCTGACCGGCCTGCCCAACCGCGTACTGTTCGTGGACCGTCTCGAACAGATGGTCAAGCGACATGCCGAACCGTCACCCGGCATCGCGGTCATGGTCATCGACATCGACAACTTCAAGCGCATCAACGACTCGCTGGGCCATCGTGCGGGCGACGATCTGGTGTTGAAGGTGAGTCGGGTGTTGTCGGAAACGCTGTCCGGCAGTCCGCCGGACGCGGATCCCGAACTGCGGCCGGAGCATTTGACCTTGTCACGACTGGGCGGTGACGAGTTCGGCATCATCGTCGACGGCGTCGATTCGCTCGATTTGGTGCGACGCCTGGCACGATCGATCCTGCAGGCAATGAATCGTGAACTGGACATCCAGGGACACCAGGTATTCATCACGCTCAGCATCGGCATCAGCGTGTTCCCCTATGACGGCCGCGATGCCGATACGCTGGTCAAGAACGCCGACGCGGCGATGTATGAGATCAAGCAAAGCGGCCGCAACAATTTCCAGTTCTACACCCGCGAGGCCAACTCGCTCACCTATCGTCATCTGGTGCTGGAAAACGCACTGATCAATGCGATCAACAACGACGAGCTGGTCCTGTTCTACCAGCCGCAGATCGAGCTCGGTACCGGCCGGGTCGTCGCGGCCGAGGCACTCTTGCGCTGGAACCACCCCGACCGCAGTCTTCTGGGTCCCGCGGAATTCATACCGATCGCCGAGGAAACGGGCCTGATCGACGCGCTGGGCCACTGGGTCCTGTCGCAGGTCTGCCGCGACATCCCGCGCATGCGCGCCGTGCTGGCGCAGGTACCACGGATCGCCATCAATCTGTCCGCACGACAGTTCCGGCAGGAAGGCCTGATCGATTATTACCGCGACATCCTGCAACGCCAGGACATCGATCCGTCATGCCTGGAGCTGGAGTTGACGGAAAGCGCGATCATGTACGACGTCGAGCTGGCGATACGCATGTTCGAGGACCTGCATACGTTTGGGTTCCGGATCGCCATCGACGATTTCGGAACCGGCTATTCCTCGCTCAACACGCTCAAGCACCTGCCGTTGGATACGCTCAAGATCGACCGCTCGTTCGTCCGCGACGTTCCCGGCGATCACGACGATGCGGCCATCGTCACCGCCATCGTCGCCATGGCCAGGAGCCTGGAACTCGAGGTGGTTGCGGAAGGGGTGGAGACTGCGGAACAACTCGATTTCATCGAACGCCTCGGCTGCCACATGGCGCAGGGCTTCCATTTCAGCCGGCCGGTGCCCTTCGACGACTTCGTCACCTACGTGCGCAAACTCAACGGCGGCGTGAGGGAGCCGGTGTGAGCACAGTCTGTGCACGCCGCCGGCTCCGTTCCGCCATGCGGCTCAAAGGTCTTTCAGGGTCTTCAGATAGGACTTGAAGTCATCCCGCAATTCCGGATGTTTCAGCGCGTACTCGACCGTCGCCTGCAAGTAGCCAAGCTTGCTGCCGCAGTCGTAGCGTTTGCCTTCGAAACGATGTGCCAGAACCCGTTCCTCGTGCAGCAGCCGTGCAATTGCATCCGTAAGCTGGATCTCGCCGCCCGCGCCGCGTCCGGTGGTCTCCAGCAGATCGAAAATGCGCGGCGACAGCACGTATCGCCCTACCACCGCGATGTTCGACGGTGCAGCCTCGGGTGCCGGCTTCTCAACGATGCCGCGGACTTCCCATAGCCCATCGTCCATCAGCTGCGGGTCGATCACGCCGTACTTGTTGGTCTCGCTCTTCGGTACTTCCTCCACACCCAGGACGCTGCATCGGTGATATTCGTGCACGTCGATCATCTGGCGAATGGCGCCACCGTTCGGATCGTCGACGAGATCGTCGGCGAGTATCACGGCGAACGGCTCGTCGCCCACAACCGGTTTGGCGCAGAGAACGGCATGCCCCAGGCCCAGTGCCTCGGCCTGGCGGATGTACACGCAGGACACGTGGGACGGCAGGGTATTGCGCAGGATGTCCAGCATCTTCTCCTTGCCGCGCGCTTCGAGCTCCGCCTCCATCTCGTAGGCCTTGTCGAAGTGATCCTCGATCGAGCGCTTGTTGCGACCGGTGATGAAGACCAACACGTCGATGCCGGCCGCCACCGCCTCTTCCGCTGCATACTGGATCAGCGGCTTGTCGACGATGGGCAGCATTTCCTTCGGATTGGCCTTGGTGGCGGGCAGAAAACGGGTACCCATGCCTGCAACGGGGAAAACGGCCTTGCGAATTTTTTTCATGACGGATGGATAAGGCAAAAAGTTGGGGACCGAACGGTCCCCAACTTTAACACAACCGCTCGCAATCCCCGGTTATCGGGTCTGCACCGGATCGACGGTGAGGTTGTCCAGATTTTTCTCCACCGTCTTCTTGCCGATGCCTTTGACCTTCGTGAGGTCATACACGGAAGCGAACGGACCGTGTTGCTGGCGGTAATCGACGATGGCCTGGGCCTTGGTTTCACCGATGCCGTTGATCGCACTCGCGATCGTCGCGGCATCCGCAGTATTGATGTTGACGGGACCGGCCATCGCCGGCAGGAAAAGAGGAAGGACAGCAATGAGGGCGGCGAAAAGGATTTTCCGTATGGTCGTCATGACGTTGTTCTCCAGAGTTTGGGTTCCATGAAGCCCGCAAAACGATGGCAAAAGCCGTATGCGGACAGAACATAGATTAGCAGCCCCCGCCCATCGGTCAAGCCGCGAGTCGTCGGGGGCAGATGTTCAGGCGATTTCGCGCAGAATGCCCTCCAGCGCCGCGCGCGGATCGGCCGCCCGACTGACCGGCCGACCGACCACCAGATGGGACGCACCGGCCCGAATCGCCGCCGCCGGGGTCATGATGCGGCGTTGATCGTCGGTGGCCGTATCGGCCGGCCGGATTCCGGGCGTGACGAGCAGGAACGCGTCGCCCATCGCCGTGCGCAGCACGGAGGCCTCCTGCGCCGAACACACCACGCCGTCGAGTCCGCAATCGCTGGCCAGGCGCGCCAGCCCCGTCACGGCATCGACCGGCGACCGGTCGATGCCGATGCGCTGCAATTCGCTGCCGTCCATCGAAGTCAGCACCGTCACGGCGATCAGCAACGGCCGTCCTGCACCGCCGCCAACGGCCTCGCGTGCCGCCTCCATCATGGCCTTGCCGCCCAGTGCGTGTACGTTCAGCATCCACACGCCCAGCCCGGTCGCGACACGGCAGACCGAAGCGACCGTATTCGGGATGTCGTGGAACTTGAGGTCGAGGAAAACCTGATAGCCGAGCGCGGCAAGCCTTTCGACGAAACCGGGCCCCGCGCTCACGAACAATTCGAACCCGACCTTCAGGCGGCACAGGGATGGGTCGAGGCGTTCGACCAGTTTCATGGCCGCAGCGGCATCCGGAAAATCGAGAGCGACGATGATGCGGGACGAGGTACTCATGGGATGTGCCTCAACGTTTACTGGGACTTGGTCATGGCGGGTGCATGCGACCCCTGCGAGCTTTCGATGGGCGCCAATGTATCCCATCGCTGGCAACCCGGACATTGCCAGAAATGCGCCTTGGTTTCGAAGCCGCATTGCGAACATCGGAACGCCGTCTTCGACGACAGGTACATATCCAGCGCCCGCAGGACGCCGTTCTGTGCGTCTCCTGCATCGCCGTTGCGAGCACTCAGACGGGCGTATTCGATCAGCAATCGCGGCGGTGGATTGGGCTGTTGCAGGACCGGCTCCAGCAACGCGATGGCCTCGCCCGGCTGGCCGCGCCGGATCAGGAGTTCCAGCATTTCGGTGGTGACCATCGCCACGTCCGGCGCACACGAAGACAGCCGGCGCAACTGGGTTTCATATCGTTCGAGGTCGCCCAGATGCTCGCAGGTCTGCCGGATACGTGGCAACGCCAGGCAGGCCAGCTGCGGGTTCTTCTCGGCCGCATGCTCATAATGCTGCAATGCCGACACATGATCGCCCTGCTGTCGGCACAGGTCGCCGATCAGCAGATTGGCGCGCACCGACTCGGGATCGGCCGCCAGTGCCTGCCTCGCATAAGCGGAAGCGGACGCCACATCCTGTCGCTCGAGTGCGCCCTCACCCAACTCGCAGCAATACTGCGCGATGCGCCGATTCTGCGGCTCCCGCGAGGCATGCCGGTACTGGTCACTGGCCCAGATCGCACGTTCCCAGTCCTTTTCGAGTTCGTACAGCGTGCGCAGGTGACGATACGCTTCGGCCGACAGGAGACCGGTCTTGATGACCTCCTTGAACAACCCCTCGGCGCGATCCAGCACACCGGCCTTCAGGTAGTCGCGGCCCAGTTCGAGCATGGCGTTGGCGCGCTCGCGCGGTTCGAGGCTGGGCCGGGCGATCAGGTTCTGGTGAATGCGGATGGCACGATCGACTTCACCGCGACGGCGAAACAGACTGCCGAGTATCAGGTGGGTCTCGACCGTCTCGGCATCGACCTCCACCATATTGATGAAGACCTCGATGGCACGGTCGGACTGTTCATTCAGCAGGAAGTTGAGGCCCTTGATATAGCTGCCGGAGAATACTGCTTTGTACGGCGATTCCTGACGGCGCTGTGTGTAGCGGGCCGCATACCAACCGGAAGCCGCTGCCGCCGGAAGCAGCAGCCAGAGCAATTCCATCATCAAACGGTGTCCTTGATGGGGATCTTGCGCAGTTTGTCGAGTTCTTCCTCGGCCAGCCTTGCACGCCGGCGCAAGGATCGCAGCTCCCGGTGACGCGCCCAGATCATGCCGGTGCAGGCGACCACGCCGAGGACGGCGCCCACGAACACGCTCAGGAACACGACCAGAGCAACCGGTACGCTGAAGGATCGGAAATAGATATTCACGTCGACCGTACCGGCGTTGAGCACGGTGAAGGAAACGCCGATTGCCACTGCCACCAGCAGCACCAGCAGATAGAAGAACTTCCTCATCGTTCGGCGGCTCCAGCGGCAGGCGACGCCCTTTCAATCGGGCGTCCGGGAGATTCAGGAAGCAACGGCCTCGTCCGCGTCGTTGACGCGCTCGCGCAGTTCCTTGCCTGGTTTGAAATGTGGAACGTACTTGCCCGGCAGGGACACGGTATCGCCGGTCTTCGGATTGCGCCCCACGCGCGGCGGGCGGTAATGCAGGGAAAAACTGCCGAAACCACGAATCTCGATGCGATCCCCGTTGGCCAGTGCGTCGCTCATCTGCTCGAGCAGGGCCTTGACGGAGAGTTCCACGTCCTTGTACGCAAGATGGCTTTGCTTGCGGGCCAGGATCTCGATGATTTCCGACTTGGTCATCGTGGATGTCTCCTTATGACGTCAGGCATCACCCGAAACGAAGACGCGGTGAGGTGCGCACACGCACCTCACCGCGCAGCGTTTACTTGTCGGTGTCGCCCCCGAGCTGCTGCTTGAGGATGTCACCCAGCGAGGTGGTGGCCGAGCCGCTGCTGGAGTAGTCCTGCAGCACTTCGGCTTCCTCGTCGCTCTCCTTCGCCTTGATCGACAGCGTAATGGTGCGGTTCTTGCGGTCGACGCCCATGAACTTGGCCTCGACCTCGTCGCCGACCTTGAGAAGGCTGCGGGCGTCTTCCACGCGGTCACGCGACAGCTCGGACGCGCGCAGGACGCCGTCGATGCCTTCGCCGAGATCGATCACTGCCGCCTTGGCGTCCACTTCCCGCACCGTGCCGTGAACGATGCTGCCCTTCGAATGCTCGGCCACGAAGTTCGAGAACGGATCCTTGTCGAGTTGCTTGATGCCGAGCGAGATGCGCTCGCGCTCCGGATCCACGGCCAGCACCAGGGCTTCGATCTCGTCGCCCTTCTTGTAGTTGCGCACGGCCTCTTCGCCGGGCATGTTCCAGGACAGGTCGGAGAGATGGACCAGGCCGTCGATGCCGCCGTCCAGACCGACGAAAATACCGAAGTCGGTGATGGACTTGATCACGCCGTGGACCTTCTGGCCCTTGTTGTGACCGGAGGCGAACTCGTCCCAGGGATTGGCCTGGCACTGCTTCATGCCGAGAGAAATGCGGCGGCGTTCCTCGTCGATGTCGAGGATCATCACCTCGACCTCGTCGCCGATCACAACCACCTTGGCCGGGTTGACGTTCTTGTTGGTCCAGTCCATTTCGGACACGTGCACCAGACCTTCGACGCCGTCTTCGATCTCCACGAAGGAGCCGTAGTCGGTGATGTTCGTGACCTTGCCGAACAGGCGGGTCTTTTCGGGATAACGGCGGGTGATGTTGACCCACGGATCGTCGCCGAGCTGCTTGAGGCCGAGCGAAACGCGGTTGCGCTCGCGGTCGAACTTCAGCACCTTGACGTCGATTTCGTCGCCGATGTTGACCACTTCGGAAGGATGCTTGACGCGCTTCCAGGCCATGTCGGTGATGTGCAGCAGGCCATCGATGCCGCCGAGGTCGAGGAACGCACCGTAGTCGGTGAGGTTCTTGACCACGCCCTTGACCACCTGACCTTCCTGGAGATTCTCCAGCAGGGCCTCGCGCTCGGCGCTGTATTCGGATTCCACCACGGCACGACGCGACACCACCACGTTGTTGCGGCGGCGGTCGAGCTTGATGAGCTTGAATTCGAGTTCCTTGCCTTCCAGGTAGGATGTATCGCGCACGGGGCGCACGTCCACGAGGGAGCCGGGCAGGAAGGCACGGATGTCGCCGAGTTCGACGGTGAAGCCGCCCTTGACCTTGCCGGTGATGATGCCGGTGATGGTCTCTTCGCCTTCGAGCGCGCTTTCCAGACGTTCCCAGGCCTTGGCACGCTTGGCCTTCTCGCGCGACAGGCGCGTTTCGCCGAAACCGTCTTCGAGGCTGTCGAGAGCGACCTCGACCACGTCGCCGACCTTGACTTCCAGTTCACCGCGTTCGTTCTTGAACTGCTCGGCCGGAATGACGCCTTCGGACTTCAGACCCGCGTTCACCACCACCATGTCGGGGCGGATCTCGATGACGGTGGCGTTGAGAATGGTCCCCGGCTTCATCGGGGTGAAGGCCATGCTCTCTTCGAATAACTGCGCGAAACTCTCACTCATGGGTTGGTTGAACCTGTAGAAGGAAAACAGCCGCAGAAGTCCTTGTCGCAGCCGGTTGTATTGTCGTATTCAGTCGCGGGATGAATCGTTCGCCCGGACCACCGGTATACCCTTTTCGACCAGCATGACACGTACGCGATCGACCACTTCGTCGATGCCGATGCTGGTCGAGTCGATCACCAGGGCATCATCGGCCGGTTTCAGCGGGGCCACCGCACGATTGGCGTCCCGCTCGTCGCGCCGCGCGAGCTCGTCTAAAAGGTCGTGAAGATTAGCACTAAGTCCTTGTTCCTTCAACTGGTTAAAGCGACGGCGGGCCCGCTCTTCCTGGCTTGCGGTCAGAAACACCTTGAGCGGTGCGTCCGGGAACACCACCGTACCCATGTCGCGCCCGTCCGCCACCAGGCCCGGCGACTGCCGGAAGTTGCGCTGGCGCTGCAACAGGGCGGCCCGCACCTCGGGTACGGCGGCCACCCGCGAGGCGGCGTCGCCGCAGGCCTCGGTGCGCAGGTCGTGGCTGACCTCCCTGCCCTCCAGCCAGACCTCGGCCTCGCCGTCCGACCGCATGCCGAAACGCACGTCCAGGCCGTATGCGGCGTCGGCCAGTGACGGCGGGTCGTCGAACGGCAGGCCGTGGCGCAGCGCGGCCAGCGCCACCAGCCGGTACAGGGCGCCGGAATCGAGCCAGTGCCAGCCGAGTTCGGCCGCCAGACGGCGGCTGATCGTGCCCTTGCCCGAGCCGCTCGGGCCGTCGATCGTGATCACCGGTGGCCTCATGCGTCTGCCCCTTCTCGAATCGACAGCCCGCAGGACGTCGCCAGGGCGACGAAGCCGGGGAATGAGGGGTTGACGTTGGCGGTATCGAGAATCCGGATCGGGCCGTCGGCACGCAGGGCCGCCATCGCGAAGGACATCGCGATGCGATGGTCGCTGTGACTCCCGACCGTGGCGCCACCCAACCGGCCGCCCCGGATGACGATGCCATCGGGCGTCGGGCGGGCGTCGATGCCGCAGGCCGTCAGGCCATCGGCCATGACCTGGATACGGTCCGATTCCTTGACCCTCAGTTCTTCGGCACCGGTCAGTACCGTCTCGCCCTCGGCGCAGGCCGCCGCGATGAACAGGGCCGGAAACTCGTCGATGGCGAGCGGCACCAGCGCCTCGGGGATGCGGATGCCGTGCAGGGCGGCACTGCGCACACGGATGTCGGCCACCGGCTCGCCGCCCACCTCGCGTTCGTTCATGAGCGTCAGATCGCCGCCCATCAGGCGCAGGATGTCGATCACGCCGGTGCGGGTCGGATTGATGCCGACGTGTTCCAGCACGACGTCCGAACCCGGCGCGATGCTCGCGCCGACCATGAAGAATGCGGCCGAGGAGATGTCGGCCGGCACGTCGATGTCGGCAGCACGCAGACGACCACCGCCGTCGAGGCAAACGCAGTTGCCGCTGCGGCGTACTACATAGCCGAACCCGGACAACATGCGCTCGGTGTGATCGCGCGTCGGCGCGGGTTCACTCACGCAGGTCTCACCCTCGGCATACAGTCCGGCAAGCAGCAACGCCGATTTCACCTGCGCACTCGCCACCGGCATGTCGTAGTGGATGCCCTTCAGGCGCTGACCTCCATGGACGTGCAATGGCGGCGTGCCCTTGTCCGTGGCATCGATGCGTGCACCCATCGATGCCAGCGGCTCGGTCACGCGCCTCATCGGGCGCTTCGACAACGAGGCATCACCGGTCATGGTGACGTCGAAGGCCTGCCCCGACATCAGCCCCGACATGAGGCGCATCGAGGTGCCGGAATTGCCCATGTCGAGCGACCCCGGCGGCGGCTTGAGGCCGCGCAGACCGACACCGTGGATGACGACCCGGCCATCGGTCGGCCCGTCGATCCCGACCCCCATGGCACGGAATGCCTTCAGCGTCGCCAGGCAGTCCTCGCCTTCGAGAAAGCCCGTGACGTGGGTAATGCCCTCGGCCAGCGAGCCGAGCATGATCGAACGGTGCGAGATCGACTTGTCGCCCGGCACGCGCAGGCGACCGTTGAGGCGGCCGCCAGGCTGGACGGTGAATGGATGCGAATTCTGATTCATGAACGATGGGGAGGTTGAACGGGAATGGAGTCAGTGACAGAACCGGTCGCGCGCGGCCTTGGCGTCCTGGAACAGGCGCAGCAGCGCCTGACCATCGCCGCGGGCGATCGCGTCCATGAGTTCGTCGAGGTCGCGCCGGTAACGTTGCGTGACCGTCAGCAGGGCGTCGCGGTTGGCGAGCGCGATGTCGCGCCACATCACGGGATCGCTGGAGGCGATGCGCGTGAAGTCGCGGAAACCGCCCGCGGCGTAGCGGAATATCTCGTCGCTGTCACTCATGCGCGACAGCGATTCGACCAGTGTGAAGGCCAGCATGTGCGGCAGATGGCTGGTGGCGGCCAGCACCTCGTCGTGATGCTCCACCGGCATTTCCTCCACCACCGCACCTGCCACCTCCCAGGCCGCACGCACGCGCCGGCGCGCGTCGTCCGCCGTCGTCGCAGTCGGCGTAAGGATCACGCGCCGACCCTGGAACAACTCGGCGAAAGCCGCCGTCGCACCGCTTCTTTCGGTGCCGGCGATCGGATGGCCCGGCACGAACCAGGGGGGCACTTCGCCGCAGGCCGCGCGCGCGGCCGCGACGACGCTGCCCTTGGCACTGCCGACGTCGGTGACCACCGCATCCGCCGCCAGCACATCGCGAATGACGGCGAAGGTATCCTGCATCGCCCCGAGCGGCACTGCCAGCACGACGAAGTCGGCACCCTGCACCGCCTGCGCCGGATCGGTTTCGTAGCGATCGATGATGCCGAGGCGCACGGCCTCGTCGAGGTTAGCCACACCCCGGCCGCAGCCGATCACCTCGCCGCAATACCCGGCGCGGCGCAGCGCCAGCGCCAGCGAACCGCCGATCAGGCCGACACCGATGATGGCCAGACGCCTGATCATGCGCCGAGCACCCGATCGAGGGCGGCGATGAAGCGCTGGTTTTCTTCCTTGCGACCGACGGTCACGCGCAGGAACTGCGGCATCTCGTAGGCACCGACCGGACGCACGATCACGCCCTCGCGCAGCAGGCCGTCGTAGACCGCGCCGGCGGGCCGGCCGACGTCGATCGACAGAAAATTGCCGACCGACGGAATGTAATACAGGCCGCGTTCACGGCAGGCGTCCGTGAGTTGCGCCAGCCCCGCGCGATTCACCGCACGGCTCTCCCGCACGTGTGCCTCGTCCTCCAGTGCCGCGATCGCCGCCGCCTGTGCCGGCAGGCCGGTGTTGAAGGGCTGGCGCACGCGATTCAGCACGTCCGCCACCTGCGGGTGCGACACCGCATAGCCGACGCGCAGACCGGCCAGACCGTAGATCTTGGAGAACGTGCGCGTGACGATCAGGTTCGGGAATTCGGCGAGCCAGGCCATCGCGTCGGGATAGTTCTGTTCCTCGACGTACTCGAAGTATGCCTCGTCGACCACCACCAGCGTCTGCGCCGGCATCGAGGCGATGAAATCGCGCAGCGCGGCGGCATCGACCCAGGTGCCGGTCGGATTGTTCGGATTGGCGATGAACACGACGCGCGTGTCACCGCTCACCAGTGCGGCCATCGCATTCAGGTCGTGGCCGTAGGGCTGGGCGTGATCGCGCGCATGGGCGGCGGCCACGCGCGCCTCGGCGCCGACTGCCTGCACCACGATCGGATAGACCGCGAAGGCATGACGCGAATACACCGCCGAGCGGCCGGGTCCGAGCCAGGCGCGCGCAATCAGTTCCAACACGTCGTTGGAACCGTTACCGAGCGTGACGCAGCCGACCTCGACGCCGAGACGCCGGCCGAGTGCCTGCCGCAGCGCAAAGCCCGCACCGTCCGGATACAGCGCGACACCCTCCAGGGCACGGCGCGCGGCCTCCAGCCCCTTCGGGCTCGGACCGAGCGGATTCTCGTTCGAAGCCAGCTTGATCGAACCGCTGATACCGAGCTCGCGCTCCAGCTCTTCGATCGGCTTGCCAGGCTGATAGGGCGTCAGTTTCTGCACGCCGGTCAGGGCCAGCGCGACGAAGTCGGCGGAAATGGCGTCGTTGGACATGAATGATCCGATGTCAGAGGACGGCGCGCGGATAGGAACCGAGCACGCGCAACATTTCGGCCTCGTTCTTGAGCACCGACAAAGCAGCGGCGACCTTCGGATCACGCTGATGGCCGTCGATGTCGACGAAGAACACGTATTCCCAGTTCACGCAGTGCGAAGGCCGCGATTCGATGCGCGTGAGGCTCACGCCCCCGCGCGCGAAGGGTTCGAGCACGCGGAACAGCGAACCCGGCCGGTTCGGCGTGGTGATCATGAGCGAAGTCTTGTCCTGCCCGGAGGGTTCGGCGGCCTGACGACCGATGACCAGGAAGCGCGTCGTGTTGTCCGGGAAGTCCTCGATGTTCGAGGCGAGCGTCCCGAGTTCGTACAGGGCAGCGGCGGCCTCACCGGCGATCGCCGCCGTGTGCGGCTCCTTCGAGGCACGGCGCGCGGCCTCGGCATTGCTGCTGACGGTAATGCGTTCGGCGCCCGGCAGATTGGCATCCAGCCATTCGCGGCATTGAGCGAAGGACTGCTGATGCGAATACACGCGCTCGATCGCGACCGACGCGGTCTCGCGGCTCAGCAGATGATGGTGAATGCGCAGTTCCACCTCGCCGCAGACCTGCAACGGCGATTGCATGAAGCGATCCAGCGTATGCGTGACGACGCCTTCGGTGGAATTCTCGACCGGCACGACGCCGAAGCGCGCGGTCTGCGATTCGACCTCGCGGAACACCTCGTCGATCGAGGCCAGCGCGCGCGTGGCGACCGAATGGCCGAAGTGCTTGAGCGCGGCGGCCTGCGTGAACGTGCCTTCGGGTCCGAGGAAGGCGATGGTGAGCGGTTCCTCGAGTGCCAGGCAGGCCGACATGATCTCGCGGAACAGGCGCGCCGTTTCCTCGCCCGGCAGCGGTCCCGGATTGAGTTCCAGGATGCGGCGCAACACCTGCGCCTCGCGTTCCGGACGGTAGAACTGCGCCTCCGGATCGCTCTCGCGCTTGACCGTCGCGACCTCCTGCGCGCAGCGCGCTCGCTCGCTGATCAGGCGCAGGATCTCATCGTCCAGCGCATCGATGCGCTGACGGATGACCTGCAGGCGATCCCGTTCGCTCATGGCCGTGGCGATGGTTACAGGACGCGCACGCGCAGCACGCCATCGATGGCCGCGATCGCATCGGCGGTGACGCCGTCGATCTCGGACTCGACGTCCATCAGGCTGTAGGCCAGTTCGCCGCGCGACTCGTTGACCATGTGATTGATGTTGATGCCGGCCTGACCCAGGACGTGCGAGATCTGACCCACCATGTCCGGCCGGTTGCGGTTGATGACGCACAGGCGTGCCCGCCCGTTGCGCGGCAGGAACACCTCCGGCAGGTTCACCGAATTGCGCACGTTGCCGTTTTCCAGATACTCGCGCAGCTGATCGGCGACGATGACGGCGCAGTTCTCCTCCGCCTCCACGGTCGACGCACCCAGATGCGGCAGCGTCACCACCTTGGGATGGCCCTTGAGCCGGTTGCTCGGGAAATCGCAGACGTAGGCGTGCACCTTGCCTGAATCCAGCGCGCCGATCACCGCCTCGTCGTCGATGATGCCCTCGCGCGCGAAGTTCAGCAGCACCACGCCGTCGCGCATCGATGCCAGACGCGCGTGGTTGACCAGATTGCGGGTGGCGTCGACCAGCGGCACGTGGAAGGTGATGAAGTCGCTGCGACTGAACAGGTCGTCGACGCTCACCGCCTGCTGCACGTCGGAGGCGAGCTGCCAGGCGCGCTGTACGGTGATCTGCGGATCGAAGCCGATGACATTCATGCCGAGCGCGCGCGCCGCATTGGCGACCTGCACGCCGATCGCGCCGAGACCAACCACCCCGAGCGTGCGACCGGGCAGCTCGAAGCCGACGTAGCGCTTCTTGCCGGCCTCGACCTGCTTGTGCAGCGCTTGATCGTCCCCGTCCAGATTGCGCGTGTAATCCCAGGCCTGGCAGATGTTGCGCGCGGCGAGCAGCATGCCGGCGACGACCAGTTCCTTCACCGCGTTGGCATTGGCGCCCGGTGCGTTGAACACCGCGATGCCGCGCTCGCTCATGCGTGGGATCGGGATGTTGTTGACGCCGGCGCCGGCACGACCCACCGCCTTGACGCTCTCCGGCAGGTCCATGTCGTGCATGTTGGCCGAACGCACCATGACGGCGTCGGGCTGGGACATCTCCGAGGCGACCTCGTAATGGTCGCGCGGCAGGCGTTCCAGGCCCTTCACCGAGATGTTGTTGAGCGTGAGAATCTTGTACATGGCTTGGCTCCGTGAGGAGAAAGGCGTGAGGCGTGAAGTGCGGCAAGCGCCCCCTCACGCATCACATGCTCATCCGTTGCGACGCATGAAATCGTGCATGAAATCGACCAGCGCCTGCACGCCGACCTCGGGCATCGCGTTATAGATGCTCGCGCGCATGCCACCGACCGAGCGATGACCCTTGAGTGTGGTCAGTCCGGCTGCCTTTGCCTGCTTGAGGAAGCCTTCGTCGAGTTCCGGATTGGCGAGCGTGAACGGCACGTTCATCCAGGAACGGCAGTGCTTCTCGACCGGATTGCGGTAGAAACCGCCGGAGCCGTCGATCGCGTCGTACAGCAGCTTCGACTTGCGTTCGTTGAGCGCCGCCATGCCGGCCAGTCCGCCCTGCTCCTTGATCCAGCGGAACACCAGACCGGCCAGATACCAGGCGTAGGTCGGCGGCGTGTTGTACATGGATTCGTTTTCCGCCTGCACCCTGTAGTCGAACATGGTCGGCGTGCCCGGCAGCGTCTCGCCGAGCAGGTCCTCGCGCAGGATCACGACCGTGAGTCCGGCCGGTCCGATGTTCTTCTGCGCGCCGGCATAGATCAGACCGAACTTCGACACGTCGAGCGGACGCGACAGGATGTTGGAGGACATGTCCACCACCAGCGGCACGTCACCCGTTTCCGGGACGTACGGAAATTCGACACCGCGGATGGTCTCGTTCGGCGTGTAGTGCACGTAGGCGGCCTGCGGATCGAAGCGCAGTTCGGACGCCTGCGGCACGCTGGTGAAATTGCCGGCCGAGGTGTCGGCAACGACGTTGACCTTGCAGTAGCGCTTCGCCTCGGCGATCGCCTTCTTCGACCAGTCGCCGGTGTTGAGGTAGTCGGCGCCGCTCTTCCCGCGCAGAAGGTTCATCGGCACCATCGCGAACTGGCTGCTGGCACCGCCTTGCAGGAACAGGACCTTGTAGTTCGCCGGGATCGCCATCAGCTCGCGCAGATCGCGCTCGGCCTCGGCCGCGATACTCATGAACTCCTTGCCACGGTGACTCATTTCCATCACCGACATGCCAGAGCCGTTCCAGTCCAGCATTTCCTCGCGCGCGCGTTCGAGCACCGCTTCGGGCAGCACGGCGGGGCCGGCGCTGAAATTGTAGACACGTGCCATCAGACGTCATCTCCCAGGATGTTCAAAAGCGTTTCATTTGCCACAGAGGAAAAGCGTTGCTCTCGCTGAGTGCGCCGGGACGCCGGGAAAACAAACAGGCACCGACAAAAAATCCTTTCTCAGCGCCCCAGCGTACTCAGTGAGAGACTTCTTTGCTTTTTTCTCTGTGCCCTCTGTGGCCGAATCTGTTTTTTTCCAGCGCCGGATCAATCCTGATCTTCGGACGGTTCGTCGCCGGCCGGTTCCGCGTCATCCTCCGACATCGGTGCCTCCTCGTCGCCACCCAGATTCTCGATGCGCGCGAGTTCGACCAGCAACTCGCCTTCGCTGAGCCGGATCAGGCGCACGCCCTGGGTATTGCGGCCGATGATCGAGATGTCGTCCACCGGCGTGCGCACGAGCGTGCCGGCGTCGGTGATGAGCATGAGTTCGTCGTCGTCCTTCACCAGCGTGGCGCCGACCAGCAGGCCGTTGCGGCCACCGGTCTGGATCGCGATCACACCCTGGCCGCCGCGCCCATGCAACGGGAAGTCGTCGACCGGGGTGCGCTTGCCGTAGCCGTTGCCGGTGGCAAGCAACACGGTCTCGCGCGCAGCTTCGCCACACTCGGTGACGATCAGCGCAATCACCCGCTGTCCGTCGGCGAGACGGACGCCTCGCACACCGGCCGCCGTGCGGCCCATCGGACGCACGTCGGACTCGCGGAAGCGGATTGCTTTGCCGGTATCGCTGAGCAGCATGATGTCACGCTCGCCGTCGGTGATCGCGACGTCGACCAGACGGTCGCCGTCGCGCAGATCGACCGCGATGATGCCGCTCGCCCGCTGATTGGAGAAACTCTTGAGCGGCGTTTTCTTCACGGTGCCCGAGGCGGTGGCCATGAAGATATAAAGGTGTTCGCTGTATTCGGCCACGGGCAGAATGGCGTTGATGCGTTCGCCCTCTTCCAGCGGCAGCAGATTGACCAGCGGCTTGCCGCGCGCGGTACGCCCGCCCTGTGGGAATTCGTACACCTTGAGCCAGTACACCTTGCCGCGGCTGGAGAAGCACAGGACGGTGTCGTGGGTGTTGGCGACGATCAGCTTCTCGACGAAATCCTCTTCCTTCACCGAGGTGGCGGCCTTGCCGCGACCGCCGCGACGCTGGGCACGGTAATCGGCCACCGGCTGCGCCTTGGCATAACCGGCGTGCGACAGCGTCACCACCACGTCCTCTTCCGTGATGAGGTCTTCCAGCGTCAGGTCGAGACGGTTGGCAACGATCTCGGTGCGGCGCGCATCGCCGTACTGCTCGCGGATTTCGACCAGTTCGTCGCGGATCACCTGCATCAGGCGGTCGGGGTTGGAGAGGATGTCCAGCAGGTCGTCGATCTTCGCCAGCAGTTCCTTGTATTCCTCGACGATCTTGTCCTGTTCGAGACCGGTCAGGCGGTGCAGGCGCAGATCCAGGATGGCCTGGGCCTGGGTTTCGGTCAGGCGATAGCCGTCCGCCTGCATGCCGAACTCGGGCGCCAACCCTTCGGGACGCGAGGCACGGCTGCCGGTGCGCTCCAGCATCGCGGTGACGACGCCGGGTTCCCATACGCGCGCCACCAGGCGCTGCTTCGCCTCGGCCGGGCTCGGCGAGGTCTTGATGAGTTCGATCACCTGATCGATGTTGGCCAACGCAACGGCGAGACCTTCCAGCACATGGGCGCGCTCGCGGGCCTTGCGCAGGTCGAAGATCGTGCGCCGCGTCACCACCTCGCGACGATGGCGGACGAAGCATTCGAGAATCTGCTTCAGGTCGACCAGACGCGGCTGGCCGTCGACCAGCGCCACCATGTTGATGCCGAATACGCTCTGCATCTGGGTGTGCTGGTACAGGTTGTTCAGCACCACCTCCGGCACCTCGCCGCGCTTGATCTCGACGACCATGCGCATGCCGTCCTTGTCCGACTCGTCGCGCAGTTCGGAAATGCCCTCGATCTTCTTTTCCTTGACCAGTTCGGCGATCTTTTCGAGCAGCCGCGCCTTGTTCACCTGATACGGCAGTTCGGTGACGACGATCGACTGGCGTCCGCTGCGGTCGTCGGTTTCGACGTGCGAGCGGGCGCGTACGTAGATGCGGCC
Source organism: Chromatiales bacterium (assembly GCA_028695255.1). Lineage (GTDB taxonomy): Bacteria > Pseudomonadota > Gammaproteobacteria > Ectothiorhodospirales > Ectothiorhodospiraceae > JAQVJI01. Next base: position 39,718 of record JAQVJI010000006.1, read on the forward strand.
GCGGCCGGTCTTGTAGGCCTCGACGATGCCGCGTGCGCCGTTGATGATGCCTGCGGTCGGGAAGTCGGGGCCGGGTACGTATTGCATCAGCGCATCGATGCCGAGCGAGGGCGAGTCGATCAGCGCGATGCAGGCATCGACGACCTCGGTCAGGTTGTGCGGCGGGATATTGGTCGCCATGCCGACCGCGATGCCGGTGGACCCGTTGATCAGCAGGTTCGGCAGGCGCGCCGGCAGGATCGAGGGTTCGCGCTCGGAGCCGTCGTAGTTGGGTACGAAATCGACCGTTTCCTTGTCGATGTCGGCCATCAGTTCGTGGGCGATCTTCGCCATGCGCACTTCGGTGTAACGCATCGCGGCCGGCGCATCGCCGTCGACCGAGCCGAAGTTGCCCTGACCGTCCACCAGCATGTAGCGCAGGCTGAAGGGCTGGGCCATGCGTACGATGGTGTCGTAGATCGCCGAGTCGCCGTGGGGGTGGTACTTACCCATGACGTCACCGACGATGCGCGCCGACTTCTTGTACGGCTTGTTCCAGTCGTAGCCGCCCTCCTGCATGCCGTGGAGGACGCGCCGATGGACGGGCTTGAGGCCGTCGCGGACGTCCGGCAACGCGCGCCCGATGATCACGCTCATCGCGTAATCGAGGTAGGACTGACGCATCTCGTCTTCGAGGTTGACCGGGAGGACTTCTTTGGCGAAATCAGCCATTCAGCGGGCTACTCGAGGGGTTGTACGGGAACGGCGGAAAGCGCGCCGATAAAGCGTGTAACGATACCATAATGGAGGGGGTAAGGGCAGGCCGCCGATGCGCCCACGGGCCGTCTGGATCGCGGCGCGAAGCGATCCGGCAGGCACGGGAACGACTTCAGCCCGCCATATGACGGGCAATCTTCGCCGCGTCCGGCGCCTCGATCACACCGCGCTCGGTCACGATGGCATCGATAAGATTCGCCGGCGTGACGTCGAAGGCCGGGTTCCATGCCCCGGCGCCGGCGGCCGCGACCCGCTGACCGGCCAGCGTCAGCACCTCCGTCACCGGACGTTGCTCGATCGGAATCGCCGCGCCGTCCGGCGTTGCCGGATCGATGGTCGAGGTCGGTGCCGCCACCATGAACTTCACGCCATGATGGCGCGCCAGCACGGCCAATGAATAGGTGCCGATCTTGTTCGCAGTGTCGCCGTTGGCGGCGATGCGGTCTGCGCCGACGATCACCCAGCCCACCTTGCCGTCGCGCAGCAGACTGGCCGCCGCGCCCTCGCAGATCAGGTCGACCGGAATGCCGTCCTGTACCAGTTCCCAGGCCGTCAGGCGCGCGCCCTGGAGCCAGGGCCGGGTTTCGTCGGCATAGACATGCTTGATGCGTCCGCTTGCGTAGGCGCTGCGAATGACGCCCAGCGCCGTGCCATAACCACCCGTGGCGAGCGACCCGGTATTGCAATGCGTCAGTACCGCGTGGCCGGAAACCAGTGCGGCCCCGAGTTCGCCCATGCGATGGTTGGCCGCGATGTCGTCCGCATGGATGCGCCGCGCCTCGGCCAACAGCACCGGGACCGGATCGCCGTCGATGCCATCCATCAGGCGCCGCATCCGCTCCAGCGCCCAGAACAGGTTCACCGCCGTCGGCCGCGATGCCGCAAGGCGATCCAGATCGTCCTGCACGACGTCGCGCCAGGCCGCTCGATCGGTCTGCCAGGCGGCACGCGCGGCCAGGACGACGGCATAAGCGGCAGTGATGCCGATCGCCGGCGCACCGCGCACGACCATGTCGCGAATGGCCGCTGCGGCAGCACCGGCATCGGAAATGGCGATGCGCGTGTTCTGCGCCGGCAGCAGTCGCTGATCGAGCAGCAGGATGGCGTCATCGGACCACTCGATGGCGCGGACCGTGTCGTGCAAATGTCGGTTTGGCATGGCGCGGATTCTAGCGCAGTTCCGGCGTCATGCCTCGCAACCCTGGCCGA
>JAQVJI010000094.1 GCA_028695255.1 Chromatiales bacterium
GCAAGTTCGTCGGCGCCAAGCTGGCCCAGCGGCAGCAGACGCACGGGCAGACCGGCGGCACGCAGCGCCTGTGCGGCCTCGTCGGCCAGCGATTCGGCAAAGCCGGTCTGACTGGCGTAGGCGACGAGCACGGACGCGACCGCGTCATCGCCCGTGGTGTCGGCACGAGCACGCGTGCACCGCCGCGCGCCGGCCCAGACGGCCGCGCACAAGGCGGCATATCCGGCCAGCACGCCAGCGGCGGCGGTCAGGCGTGGCAGTTCTGTCGTGATCGGCATGGATTGGCTGGCTGCGGCCCCACAGCGACGGCACCGCGCGGGCTCGGTGGCGCTGCTTTACTGAGGCAGCACCTCGAACGTGGCGGTATAGGCCAGGCGCCGCTCCTTGGCCTGCTTGACGCTGGTCTTGTCGTCTGCGATGTCGGCATCCAGCCAGTACATGCCGGCGGCGGGCCAGGTGAACGAGACTTTCCCGTCCGCATCCGTCACGAGTTCGACCTTCTCCTGCTGGTCGCGATAGCGCGTGCCGCCACGAACGACGACTACTTCGACGCCGGCCACCGGCTTGCCGTCGACGAAGAAGCGGAAGCTGGCCTCCTCGCCCGCGTACAAGTCGTTGGGGTGCGTGACGGGCACGAGTTCGAGGCCGTCGCCGATGGGTACCGGCAGGGTCGGCTCGCCGACGGTGACGAAGGTCTCGATGCGGCTGGAGCCCTCGCGCACGCTGAGGTCTTCTGCCTGCGCCGGCACCTTGGTGACGAATTCCTCGGCCGTGCCGCGCCAGCGTTTGGTTTCCCCACCCTCCTTCCAGCTCGCCATGATGCCGCTGTTCGCGACGGCAAGACGGTAAGTGCCTGCCTGTTTCAGATGCACGTCGAACACGGTGCGCAGCTTGCCCTGAAGCAGGTTTTCCGCCGCCACGGCACTGCCGTCCGGGGCCGTGATCGAAGGTCCGTCGCGCATCATCAGTGGCCGGTGGTTGAAGTGGAAGGTCTGGTTGGACGACGCGCCGTCCACCGTGATGTAGCCGGCCTTCGACAGCACGGTGGAGGACGGCAGCAGCCATACGTCGTGGGCCTGAACGGACGGCAGGCAGACACAGGCGGCCAGGATGGCGGCGCTCGCGAGGGTTCGGATCGTCATGGGTTCATCTCTCTGTAGGCAATCGTGGGCTGAGATACTTCGTTTCCGGTTGCCGGGAGGCGCGAATGTCTCAGGGCGTCACACCGAGGCTGACCGTGCCGATTTCATGCCTGCCCTGCGCACTGCTCTGCACCGGCTGCGTCGCGGGCCAGTGGAACGGCAGATGCAGGATTTCGCGCCCGCCATGCTCCCGGGCGGCCTCCACGACGAGGCGGTACTCGCCGGCGGCGAGCGTACCGAGCGGCGTCTGACCGGTGGTGAAGCTCAGTCGGTGCTTGCCCGGCATGCGCGTTGCCGCGGTCACGCCGTCGATCGGCACTTCGACGCCACGCCCGATGCGGCGCCACCACTGGCGCATGTCCTTGAGCCATTTCTCGCCTTCGTCATTGCGCATCTTCGCGTCGTACCAGACCGACAGGTTGGCCGCGACGCTGTTGTCCGGCCGTTCGATCCAGACGGCGACGTACGGCCGGCGATAGTCGGCGACGTCGATGCGCGGCAGTTCGATGTCGACGTCGAGACCACCCGCCAGTGCGGTGGCCGTCGTCGACAGGGTCAACATCAGGGCAAGGATCGGACGCATGTTCGTTCTTCCGGGTTGATGGTGGCGAAGTCAGTGAATGAACAGGATGGCCAGCAGCGCGGGCACGACCACGCCGAGCCCGACCATCGGCCACACCAGCGGACGGTTCGCGGCATGGACCTGGAGAATCAGCAGGCCGGTGACCGAGAACAGCACGCAGGCCACGGCAAACAGATCGATGAAGAACATCCACTCGGGGCCGGTGTTGCGGCCCTTGTGCAGATCGTTCAGCCAGGCGATCCAGCCGCGATCGGTCAGTTCGTATTCGGCCTCGCCGGATTGCAGGTCCAGGCGCAGCCAGGCGTCGCCGCCCGGACGCGGCAGCGCAAGATAGATCTCGTCCCGGGTCCACTCGGCGATGCGACCGCCGACCGACACCGACAATGCCTGCCACAACCAGCCCGTTGCCATTTCCGGCAGCGGACGTTCGTCCTCGTCCGACGCCGCCTGTTCGGTGCGCAGGCCTTCGAGCAGCGCGCCGGGGAGCGTCGCGGTACGGGTCACGATCTCCGGCCTCGATCCGATCGCACCGGCGTGATTCAGGGTGATGCCGGTGAGGGCGAACAGCAGCATGCCGAACAGGCAGATGGCCGAGCTGATCCAGTGCCACTGATGCAGCGTCTTCAGCCACCAGGCGCGGCGCGTCTGCCGATCAACGGGCGGGCGCGCCGCGACGGACATCGATGCCTGGACGCTTTCTTCAGAACCTTGCATTCACGCTCAACCAGAAATTGCGGGCCTTGTCCTTGTTGTTGTAGTCGTCGAAGTACAAGGTCTCGGCGACGTTGCCGACGCCGGGCACGTTCACGGTATCCAGATAGTCGCCGTCGCCGTTCAGATCGTTGAACTCGGTCCTGTAGGTGGTGAAGTCCTCGTCCAGCAGGTTGTTGATGCGTGCATTGAAGGTGATCGACTTGCTGGCCTGATACGAGGCTCCCAGATGGAACACCCGGTAGTCCTTGTAGTACAGCTCTTCATTGGTCAACTGGTGCAGGCCGCGGTAGCGCTTGGAGCGGGCTTCCACGGTCAGGAACAGGTTCAGCTTCTCCATCGCCCGCCAGTCCAGCGTGGCGTTGGCCATGTGCCTGGCACTGTTGTTGAGCGGAAGCCCCTTTTGTGCGCCGCTCTTCTGTTCGCTGTCGGTGTAGGTGTAGTTGGCGCGCAGCGCCAGCCGATCCATGATCTGCCAGCGACCCGCCAGCTCGGCGCCCTGGATCACCACCTCGTCGATGTTGGTCGTCCTGGTGCTCGTGGAGTACCCCAGATCGGCATAATCTCCCGTGCTGATGCAACTCAGGGTCGTGCCCGGACCACAGGGCTGGGAGGAGATCTTGTCGTCGAACCTGTTGTGGAACACCGTGACGTTGAAGTTGTGACCCTGCGGGTGCTGCCAGTAAGCGGCCACTTCCGTGCTGGTGCTGGTTTCCGGCTGGAGGTCGGGGTTGCCGAACATGGGCGAGGTGCCCTGTCCGCCGAAGCCGACCACGCCGTCATAGAGCTGGGTGGTCTTGGGCGTCTTGAAGCCGGTGCTCACGCCGCCCTTGACGGTCCATGCCTGATTCAGCGTGTAGACGCTGTACAGACGCGGGCTCAGATGGCTGCCGAACACCTCATGGTCGTCGTGGCGCAGGCCAGCGGTGACGGCCAGCGGCGTGGTGACGTACCAGGTGTCCTCGGCAAACAATGACCACATGTTGTGGTCCTGCACGCCGCCCGGGGTGCCTTCTTCCATGCCGAACACGCCGTCCTCCAATTCGCCGCGGATGAACTGCGCACCCACCACGACCATGTGGTCGCCCGCCATGCGGTAGGGAATGTCCAGCTTCGCATCCACAGTGTACTGGCGGCTTTCGAGCGTACGCTTGGGGCGCGGCAGGAAGGTCTCCTCGGCAAGTGCCTTACGATCTTCCACACTCATGCCCGCATAGGCGCCGGTGCCGTTCAGCATTTCCAGCAGTTCCTGGCGCTCTTCCACAGTGAACGGCAGTGTGCGGCCGTGGTTGTTGGTGGCGACGTGGGCCAGCGAGACGAAGCTCTTGCCGAAATGCCACGTGCCCTCGTGGGTCAGCGACCAACTGTCGCGGGTGAATTCCTGCGTCGGGCTGTAGCCGACGCGAGGATCGGCACGGCTGCAAGTGCCGCTGTTGATGCAGTCGTTCGGCGTACCGCGCCACACGGAGTCGATGTTGTCCACCGTACCGACCGGGTACTCGTACTCGCCGGCATCATTCAAACGAGGCTCGTTGTCGTACTGCTGTTCCGAGGTATCGACGTCCAGCCACAGGCTCTGGTTGGCCGCCGGCGTCCACGACAGGCGCATGCCGTACGCCTCGTTTTCGTTGTCGACGGTCTTGCCTCCCGCACCGAAACCCAGCGAGCGGCTGCGGACGGCGCCGGAAGGATCCGTGAAGCTGTCATAGGTGGGGCTGGATGCCAACCGGTTGTAGAGGCTGCCGCGCAGGCTCAGGCCGACCTTGCCGGGAACGAGCGGGCCCATGAGGTTGAAATCGGTGGTGATGTCGTTGCCGAACTCGTCCCTGGTTTCGATGGTGCGGCTATGGCTGATCGAGCCCTGCCACTTGTCCGTTACCTTTTTGGTGATGATGTTGATGACGCCGCCCATGGCGTCGGCACCGTACAGGGTGGACGCCGGACCGCGCATGACCTCGATACGCTCGATCGCGTCGAGCGGCGGGATGTGGTTGAACTGGTTGCCGGCGAAGTTGTTGGGATAGATGTCGCCGTGGTTGTTCTGGCGCCGGCCGTCCACCAGGACCAGCGTGTAATCGGCCCCCATGCCGCGCATGCTGATGGTGCCCTGACCGGTCTTGTCGCGGGTTTCGCCGACGTCCACGCCCTCCAGGTCGCGCACGGCGTCCAGCAGGGTCGCATACGGCTTCTGGGAAAGTTCTTCCTGGGTGACGACCGAGATACTGGCCGGCGCGTCCGTGATTTTCTGTTCGAAGCCGGCCGCGGTGACGACCATGGTCGGCAGTTCGGCATCCTTCGACGCAGTCGCGGATTCGGACGCCGTTTCGTCCGGAACGGTCTGTGCCGCCAGCGGCAGCGCAGCCGGCAGCATGGCGGATGCAACGACGAGAGACAGTAACTTGGGCCGCCAGGGCGACGGCATCGGACAGGCATCGGGGAACATCGGTCGGACTCCGCGTGTGGATAACCAGTGAAGGACATTCGCTGGCTTCCTCACCGTCGCGACCGATGGGTAGCTGGCTAGCTTGGACTACTTCACAAGATGATAATGATTGCTATTTGGTATTACAAGCCCACTATCGCTTCCAGTTTTTCGCAGGCACACCGCGCAGCCGACATGAGCACACGCGCTCGGGTCGGCGATTTCCCTTCCCACGGCCGGCATGAGAAAATTCCCGCCCTTTTCCGCCCCATTCAGGCCCGCACGCATGCCAGCACAGATCATCGACGGCAAGGAATTCTCCGCCCGCATCCGGCAACAGGTCCGCGCCGGCGTCGACCGGCGTCTCGCCGCCGGCCTGCGCGCCCCTGGGCTGGCGGTGATCCTGGTCGGCGACGATCCGGCCTCACAGATCTACGTGCGCAACAAGCGCAAGGCCTGTGCCGAGTCCGGCATCCTGTCGGTGTCGCACGACCTGCCGGCCGACACCACGCAGACGGAACTGCTGGCGATGATCGATCGCCTGAACGACGACCCGACGGTCGACGGCATCCTGGTGCAACTGCCGCTGCCGCCGCACATCGACGACGAGACCGTGATCGAGCGCATCCGCGCCGACAAGGACGTCGACGGCTTCCATCCCTACAACATCGGACGCCTGACCGTGCGCATGCCGACCATGCGGCCCTGCACGCCGCACGGCGTGATGCGTCTGCTGGACGGCATCGGTGAAAAATACAAGGGACGCCACGCGGTGGTGGTCGGCGCCTCCAACCACGTCGGCCGGCCGATGGCGCTGGAACTGCTGCTGGCGGGCGCGACCATCACGGTCTGCCACCGTTTCACGCGCGACACCGCCGAGCATGTGCGCCAGGCCGACATCCTCGTGGTCGCAGCCGGCAAACCGGGACTGATCAAGGGCGAGTGGATACGCGAGGGCGCGACCGTCATCGACGTCGGCATCAACCGCCTGCCGGACGGCAGTCTGTGCGGCGACGTGGAATACGAACCCGCCGCCGCGCGCGCGGCCTGGATCACGCCGGTACCGGGCGGCGTCGGCCCGATGACGGTGGCGGTACTGATGGAAAACACCCTGCACGCCTGCGTGACGCATCACTCCTGACGCCACGCAGGCGTAGTCGAGACAGCTCCGGCTATGTCATGGCGGTAAATGAAGCCGGTGGTTTGAACCCCGTGATGGACGATCAAAACTACTCCACGCTGCCGAAGGACGGGTCTCTGCTGTACGCCGGCGGCGGAAGCCCGGCGATTTTGCAGCCTTGGGAGATGGGGCCGCGGGGGAACAATTGGTACAGGTGTTTTTTGCCGCCGCGGGTGAAGAACGGCTCTTCCAATGCGCGCAACAAATGCGTGCTGCTGAGATCGTTGCCGTTCCGGCGGTAGTGGTTGCGCAATAAATGAATGACTTCCCAATGCTCGTCCGTCAACCGGATTCCTTCCTCGGCGGCCAATGCGCGCGCGATGTCTTCCGACCATTGCGGCAGCTCCGCGAGATAGCCCAGTGATTTCGAGCCGGGTGAGGCGTTCGCATGGATCTGCTGGTTGATGTCGTACATGGCCACCTCCGAAGTGAAACCCACCCTGATTCTTGATAGGCCACGGGGGAGAATTATTCAACCAGTGTCGCGAGAGGGTTTCCGTTTCTGCGTTACGGGTCGGAATCTCGATGGTCATCATTCCATGATCCGCAAAGACATTTCCCCGATTCAGGGATCTCTTTGGCAAAAGCCCCGCGCAGGTCTGGTTTCGTAGTCAGAGTGGGTTGAGGAACGAAACCCCCGCGCGGTGCGTTCGGACAATGCCACTGTGTCGTAGCTGTATCGAGCGCCTGACGCACCGCTATCCGCAGTGTCGGCGCGCTCCATCACACCACCCTGCCGGCCGGCTTTGACAGCCCGCTGCCACCGGCTATGCTTACCTTTATACCGAGCGCCTCACTAGGGTATTACCCCACACCCGACCTCGGTACGGAGGACGCCATCATGAAACACATTTTACTCACCGTCCGCGGCATACCCATCGACTACCAGATCGCCAACGCCATTGCCCGCGCCGTGGCGCAGGAGCTGGAAGAGTCCCCCACCCTCGTGGCCTGGCACGACGCCCCGGAAGGACGCATGTCGCCGGTAATCGAGGGCGCCGACATCCAGAACCGTTGGGAGGACTATGGCGTATCCCACGGCGGCGACTTTGCCGTCAGCGTCAACGGCGATTTCGACTTCATCTTCGCCGACACCTCGCGCTACGAAACGCTGAGCCACAGCCCGTACATCGAACTGCGCGACAGCCAGGGCCGCGCGTATCTGTGCCTGGCCGAGCACCTGCGCGACCCGGGCAATCCGAATCAGGAGGCCTGTTTCGCGGTCGACGTCGCCAACCCCGTCGGCGGTGGCATGCACGAAGGATAAGAGGCGAAGCCCTACCCGGAAACCCACGCCCGAAGGCTACATCCGTTTCCCTTGAGGAAAAGGCCCGAAGGGCCGGACGCCACCTCTCAGCCGTTCCGCACCGGCAGCGTGAACAGAAAACGACTGCCCTCCCCCGGCGTCGATTCGAGCCAGATGCGACCGCCGTGGTGTTGGACGATCTTCTTGCAGATCGCCAATCCGATGCCGGTGCCAGGATAGCGGTCGCGTCCGTGCAGGCGCTGGAAGATCTCGAACACGCGTTCCTGATGGCGCGCTTCGATGCCGATGCCGTTGTCGCTCACCGAACAGATCCAGTGCCGCGCCTCGCGCTCGGCCGACACGTGCACGCACGGCACGACGCCTTCGCGACGATACTTGAGCGCGTTGCCAATCAGGTTTTCCAGCAACTGCCGCAGTTCGTGCGGATCGCCATCGACCACCGGCAGCGGATCGCGCGTGACTTCGGCGCCGCAGTCGGCGATCTGCAACTGCATGTCGGCGAGCGCGGCATCGAACACCTCATCGAGCGACACACACTCCCAGGCCATACCCTTGCGGCCGATGCGTGAATAGGCGAGCAGGTCGTCGATCAGTTTCTGCATGCGCACGGCGCCATCGACGGCGAAGCCGATGAACTCGTGCGCGTCCGCATCGAGTGACGATCCATAGCGCTTCTGCAACAGGTTCAGGTAGCTCGTGACCATGCGCAGCGGTTCCTGAAGGTCGTGCGAGGCGACGTAGGCGAACTGTTCCAGCTCGGCATTCGAGCGCGCGAGCTCCTGCATGTTGTCTTCCAGCGCCTCCTCGACCAGATGGCGTCCGGTGATGTCGAGGATGTAGCCGTGATAGCGGATCGCACGTCCCTCTTCGTCGCGCAGGACGTGGGTGACGTCGTAGTACCAGCGCTCCTCGCCGTCGGCACGGATCAGGCGGTATTCCTGATCGAAGTAGCTGCGGCCGGCTGACGTATGCCGCTGTACTTCCTCGGCCACGCGCGCGAGATCCTGCGGATGCACCAATGAGGCGAACGGCACCTCGCCCGAGGTCAGTTGCGCCGGTGTATAGCCGAGCTGACGCACGTTGTCCGACACGTAATCGACCGGCCAGCCCTCGGCCGCGCGCCACTGAAACAGGATCACCGGTCCTTCCGCGAACAATGCGCGCTCGCGTTCCAATGCCAGTTCGCGTTCGCGCAGTCGCGCGTCTGGTCCGTCGCCGTCGTCTGGAGTCGTCCGATTCACCGTCTGCGCCTCACCGGTTAGCCGCGCCGCCAGGTCGTGCCCTGCGGACCGTCTTCGAGCACGATGCCCCGCGCCTTGAGTTCGTCGCGGATACGGTCGGCCTCGGCCCAGTCGCGCGCCTTGCGTGCGTCGAGACGCGCCTGGATCAGGGCCTCGATCTCGGCGTCGTCGCCGGAGGCGCCGCCCTTCAGATAGACCTCCGGGTCCTCGCCCAGCAGACCCAGCACCGCGCCGAGATCGCGCAACACCTGTGCGAGCCGTGCCGCGCGCGCCGGGTCCTGATCTCGTGCACGGTTGATTTCGCCCGCGAGATCGAACAACACGGCCAGCGCCTCGGGCGTGTTGAAGTCGTCGTCCATGGCGGCATGAAAGCGCGTCCAGTAATCGCTGCCCTCGCCCTGCTCCGGCGTCGCCGGCGTCAGGCCACGCAACGCGGTGTAGAGACGCGTGAGTCCGGCGCGCGCCTGGTCGAGCTGTTCGTCGCCGTAGTTGAGCGGACTGCGGTAGTGGCTGCCGAGGATGAAGAAGCGCACCTCCTCCGGCCGGTAGCGCGTGAGCACCTCGCGCACGGTGAAGAAGTTGCCGAGCGATTTCGACATCTTCTCCTCGTTGATGCGCACGAAGCCGTTGTGCATCCAGTAATTGACGAAGTGCTGGCAGGTCGCGCCCTCGCTTTGCGCGATCTCGTTCTCGTGATGCGGAAACTGGAGGTCCTGACCGCCGCCGTGGATGTCGAAGTGCGGCCCGAGCAGGCGCATGGACATGGCCGAGCATTCGATGTGCCAGCCGGGCCGGCCCGCTCCCCAGGGCGAATCCCACGCCGGCTCGCCGGGTTTGGCGGCCTTCCACAGCACGAAGTCGAGCGGATCGCGCTTGGACTCGTCCAGTTCCACGCGCGCACCGGCCTGCAATTCGTCGAGCTTCTTGCCCGACAGCCGGCCGTAGTCCGGAAAGCTCGACACTGCGTAATAGACGTCGCCGTTGGCGGCCGCATAGGCATGACCGCGCTCGATCAGCGTACCGATGAGTTCGAGGATGGCGTCGACGTTGTCGGTCGCCTTCGGCTCGTGCGTCGGATCGAGCACGCCGAGCGCGCGTGCATCCTCGTGCATGGCGTCGATGTAGCGCGTCGTGAGCGTGCCGATGTCCTCGCCGTTCTCGGCCGCGCGGCGGATGATCTTGTCGTCGATGTCGGTGATGTTGCGCACGTAGGTGACATCGAGACCGAGATTTCGCAGATAGCGGTAGACGGTGTCGAACACCACCAGCACGCGCGCGTGGCCGAGATGGCAGAGGTCATAGACGGTCATGCCGCAGACGTACATGCGCACGCGGCCGGCTTCGATCGGAACGAAGGGTTCCTTCCTGCGGGTGAGGCTGTTGTAGAGGTGGAGCATGATCAGTCCGTTGGGTTGGAAGTCGTGTGAATGGCGATGCGTTCGCGCGCGCGCTCCGGACCGATGAGCGGCCACAGGCGTCCCATCTCGGGGCCGTGCAGCACGCCGGTCAGCACCGCGCGCAGCGGCATGAACAGGGCCTTGCCCTTGCGGCCGGTCGCCGCGCCCACGGCGCGCGCGAAGACCACGAAATCGGCCGGGCCGGCATCGAGACAGGTCAATGCCTGCGTGAAGAATCCGGGACCGGCCTCGTCGATCGCGGCCGATGCCTCGGCATCCACTTCCGGCTGG
>JAQVJI010000095.1 GCA_028695255.1 Chromatiales bacterium
CTGGTAGAAGGTGGCCCGAAGGGTCGGATGAGGGTATGCGGAGGTGGAGCCGGGTTCGTTGCCCTCACCCCGCCCCTCTCCCTGAGGGGGAGGGGGGCCATCCGTTCGGCACCGCACCGTTCATCGGGCATTCTGAGGTTCCGAAACCGTCTTCAGACCAGTTCCTCTCCCTGGGGGAACTGCCTGGGGCCCACGCGATCGAGCATCGGCGTCGTCTTTACTCCCTCGCCGTCACCCGTTCGTCAACGGCATCAGCGTCAGTTCCACGCGGCGGTTGAGCGCGCGGCCGTGGGCGGTGGCGTTGTCGGCGATCGGGCGGTGCGGGCCGAAGCCGATGGTGTCGATGCGCACGCGCACGATGCCCTGGCTTTGCAGGTAGCGCGCGACGCTGTCGGCGCGGCGCTGCGAGAGGTCCATGTTGTGCTGCACGGAGCCGGTGCTGTCGGTGTGGCCGGCGACCTCGATGGCGGTCTTGTCGTATTTCTTGAGCACCAGCGCGACGGAGTCGAGCACTTCGTAGAAACCGGGCTTCACCTCGGCGCGGTCGACGTCGAAGGTGACGTTGCCGGGCATGTTGAGGATCAGGTCGTTGCCGCTGCGCGTGACGGAAACGCCGGTGCCTTCCAGGCGCTTGCGCAGTTCGAGTTCCTGCTGGTCCATGTAGTAGCCGATGCCGCCGCCGGCGAGTGCGCCGATGCCGGCGCCGATCATGGCGCGCTTGGTGCGGTCGCGGCGCGACGAGACATTGCCGATCACTGCGCCGGCGACGCCGCCGATGATCGCGCCCTTGGTGGCCGAACTCACCTTCTCCTCGCGCGTGTAGGGATCGAGCGTGGTGCAGCCGGTGATGGCGACGACGGAGGCCAGCAGGCCGCAGGTGACGATACGCTTCATGTGTTCACTCCTTCTTCGGATGTCCATGGTTGGTTGAATTCGGAATCAGATGCCCGGCCGCAGCGCCGCGATCACGGGCCGCGTGTCGGGCCGTACGCCGCGCCAGATGCGGAAGGACTCGGCGGCCTGTTCGACCAGCATGCCGAGGCCGTCGAGGGCGTGCGCGGCGCCGCGTTCGCGCGCCCAGCGCACGAAGGCGGTGGGTGCGTCGGCGTAGACCATGTCGTAGCAGGCGCCGCCTTCGATCAGCACGTCGTCCGGCAGCGGCGGCACTTCGTTGCTGAGTCCGGCGGCGGTGCCGTTGACGATGAGGTCGAAGCGGCGGCCGGGCAGGGCGTCGAAGCCGCAGCCTTCGACGGGGCCGAGATCGGCGAACAGTCCGGCGAGTTCCAGCGCCTTGGCGACCGTGCGGTTGGCGATGACGAGCCGCGCCGGCCGCTCGGCGAGCAGCGGTTCGAGCACGCCGCGCACCGCGCCGCCGGCACCGAGCACGAGAAGGCTGCGGCCGGCGAGATCGAGTCCGTGGTTGACGGTGAGATCGGTCAGCAGGCCGACGCCGTCGGTGGTATCGCCGTCGATCGAGCCGTCGGCGTGCAGCGTGAGCGTGTTGACCGCGCCGGCGCGTTCGGCACGCGGCGTGCGCCGGTCGGCGAGCGCGAAGGCCTCGTGCTTGAACGGCACGGTGACGTTGAGTCCGCGCCCGCCTTCCGACCGGAAGCGGCGCACCGTGCCGGCAAAGTCGTCGAGCGGCGCGAGCAGGGCTTCGTAGCGGAGGTCCTGCCCGGTCTGGGCGGCGAACAGCGCGTGGATGCGCGGCGATTTGCTGTGGGCGATCGGGTTGCCCACCACGGCGTAGCGGTCGGTCATGGGCGCGGATTGTACGCGAACGTACCGGGCGGCAGTCGGTCGAAACGCCCGAAATGCGGAACGCGCCGACCTGCCGCGATGTCGTGCGCAGGCGCCGTCAATGGCGTTTCGTATAGAATCGGCCGCACCCCGCGAAGGAAATTCCCAGACATGAAACTGCAACACATCTCCCGACGCCGCAGCAACCGCGGCTTCACGCTGATCGAAATCATGGTGGTGGTGGTGATCCTCGGCATCCTCGCCGCCATCGTCGTGCCGCGCGTGATGGACCGCCCCGACGAGGCGCGCATCACCAAGGCCCGCCAGGACATCCGCGCGCTCGAAAGCGCGCTCAATCTCTACCGGCTCGACAACTTCAACTACCCGAGCACCGAGCAGGGGCTGGAGGCGCTGGTGCGTCAGCCGGCCGGGCAGCCCGAGGCGCGCAACTGGAAGGCCGGCGGCTACGTCGACCGCCTGCCGAAGGACCCCTGGGGCAACGCCTATCAATACCTGAGTCCGGGCTCGCGCGGGGCGATCGACATCTTCAGCTACGGCGCCGACGCGCGTCCGGGCGGCGACGGCGTCAACGCCGACATCGGCAACTGGGATCTGGACTGAGCCGTCAGGCCGTGCGGTGCACGGCCAGCCAGACGGTGCGTTGATCTGCCGCGGTCCATTCCACGCGATGACGGCGACGTGCCGGGATCAGCAGCCAGTCGCCCGGTTTCAGTTCGCGCGGCGCGTCCTCGTCGGCGAAGCGCAGGCCGGCGGCGCCCGAGAGCAGCACCACCCATTCGTCGTCCGGCTGGTCGTACCAGAAGCCGGGCGGGCTGGCCTGACCGGTCGAGACGATGCGTTCGATGCGCAGGCCCGGCAGTTCGGTCAGCGTCTCGAACCACTCGTCGTCGAGCGTTTCCGGCATATCATGGAACAGGTTTCCCACCGCGCATCCCCCGTCTGTCGATGACCCGCCACAGTGTATATGTCCGCGGCTTCACCCTGATCGAACTGGTCATGGTGATCTTCGTGCTCGGCGTGCTGACGGGCTTCGCCGTGCTGCGCTTCGGCGACGGCGGCCGCGAGAGCCAGGTGCGCGAGGAGGCCGAGCGGCTGGCGGCGCTGATCCGGCTCGCGCGCGAGGAGGCGATCCTCCAGTCCGACGAGCGCGCACTTGCCTTCACGCGTCACGGTTACCAGTTCCAGCGCGAGTATCAGATCGACGAACGCAGTTTCGAGTGGCTGCCGATCGAGGACGACACGATGTTCCGCACGCGCGACCTCAAGGATCGCAAACTGAGTTTCGAACTCTACGTCGACGGCCTGCGCGTGGCGCTCGATCGCGACGCGGAACGTCCGCCGCCGAACGTGTTCTTCCTCTCGGGCGGCGAGTTGTCGCCGTTCGAGCTGTACCTCAAGGACGAGACGGCGCCGAAACGCAGCTACATCCTGCGCGGCGAACTGTCGGGCCGCGTGCAGGTCGAGGCGCCGCCGACGTGAGACAGCGCGGCTTCACGCTGATGGAGGTACTGGTCGCCGTGGTGGTGCTCGCGGTCGCGCTCGGCGCGCTGATCCGCGCCGGTAGCCAGAACGCCTCGACCGCCGCGTATCTCCAGGAGCGCACGCTCGCGCACTGGACCGCCGACAACGCGCTCGCGCAACTGCGTGCCGGGCTCGTGCCGCTCACCGAAGGCACGCGCCAGGACGAGGCCGAGATGGCCGGCCGCCGCTACGATCTGCGCATCGCCGTCGCGCCCGCTCGCTCGCCGCACGAGATGCTGCCCGATCCGCAGGGACTGTACGAGGTGACGGTCGAGGTGCGCCCGCGCGATGCCGACATCGAGGAGACGCCGCTGGCGCGCCTGACCGGCTTCGTGGGGGTCAGATGACGCGGCGCGGCGAAAATCGGGGCTTCACGCTGCTCGAAGTGCTGATCGCGCTCGCGATCTTTGCGGCCGTGGCGGCGATGGCCTACGGCGGTCTGCGCAGCGTGCTCGAAGCACGTGCCGCGACCGATGCGGCGGCGGCGCGGCTGGCCGAGTTGCAGATCGCGCTGACGCTGATCGGGCGCGACGTCGAACAATTCGTCGACCGGCCGACGCGCGATCTCTACGGCAACGCCCAGCCGGCGCTGCGCTGGCAACCTTACCGTTTGCCGCCGCGTTTCGAACTGATCCGCGCCGGCGGGCGTGCCGTCGAACGACGTTCGTCGCTGCGTCGCGTCGGCTACGAACTGGAGGACGGCGTGCTGTATCGTCTCGGCTGGTATGCGCTGGACGGCGCGACCGACGAGGCCGACGAGCGCACAGCGCTGTTCCCGGTCGAGGCGCGCGAGCTGCGCGTCGAGGACTTCGCGGTGGTGATCTATCCGGACGGCTTCCGGCTCGACGGCGGCATGACGCCGCCGCAGGAATGGCCGGCCGCCGGCAGCGAGGTCCAGCCTGCGGCGGTCGAGGTCAATCTGGAGGTGCAGGGTTTCGGCACCGTCACGCGCGTGTTCGCGCTGCCCCGATGAAGCCTGCCGCTCACAGGAATACCCAGCGCGGCGTCGCCCTCATCACGGCGATGCTGGTGGTGGTGCTCGCGACCGTCGCGGCCGTGGCGATGACCTCGCGGCAGATGATCGACGTACGCCGCAGCGGCAACGTGCTCGGTCACGATCAGGCGATGCAGGTCGCGCTCGGCGCCGAGGGTCTCGCCCTGCGCCTGCTGGCGCAGGACCGCGACAGCCGCGACGACATCATTCCCTGGGAGGGCTGCCGCACGCCGCCCGTGCCGCTCGATCTCGAAGGCATGCAGTTGAGCGTGGTGCTGGAGGACCTGCACTGCCGCTTCAACGTCAACAACCTGTCGGGCGACGATGCCGAGACCGCACAGGCGCAGTTGGTGCGCCTGATCGAGGAGGTGGGCGCCGAGTCCGAAGTCAGGCTCGACGCCGAGACGCTCGCGCAGGCGCTGCGCGACTGGTTCGATCCCGAGACCGACGACGCGTACTACCGTGCGCAGATGCCGTCCTATCTGGAGGCCAATGCGCGTCTGCGCAGCCTGAGCGAACTGCGCCTGGTGCGCGGCTTCGATGCCGAGACCTACGCCGTGCTCGCGCCCTGGCTGGCTGCGCTGCCGGCCGCGCCGACGCAGATCAACGCCCGGCTCGCGCCCGAGCCCGTGCTCGCCGCCGTCGACATGCAGGCCGGCGCCGACGGTCCGCCGTCGGATTATTTTCGTCTCGACGTGCTGGTGTGGCTCGACGAACAACGCCGCTTCCGCCTGTGCAGCACGCTCGACGTGGAGAACCGGCGCGTGGTGCTGCGCGAGCAGCGCGCCTGCGAGGGCTGATTCCGGGCGCGCAGTGTCGCCATGCCCCCGCGTGGGTTTCGTTCCTCAACCCACCCTACACCTCGCAGTGGCGGCATTTCCGCATACACTTGCCTCACTCAACTTCCAGGGAAGCCGACCATGCGCCGTCTCGTCGCCTACGTCCTGTCATTGGTTGCCGCCGCCCTTTGTGCGTCGGCCCTTGCCGCGCCGCCGTCCGATCGCACCGACCGCCTGATCGTGCGTTTTGCCGAAGACGTGGTGCCGGATGCGGCGCGCTTGCAGGCACTGTCCGAGCCGGCCGGACGGACGCTGGTGCATCTGCGCAGCCTGTGGGGCGGGCGCGAGGTGTTGCGCCTGCCGGAGGCGCTGCCGCTGGCCGAGGTGGAAGCCCTGAGCCGGCGCATCGCGGCCCGGCCCGGTGTCCTGTATGCCGAGCCCGACCGCATCGTGCGTCCGCTCGCGGCACCGAACGATCCGCTGTACGCGCAGCAATGGAACCTGCAACCGGCGATCGTCGGCACCGGCACGGCCGGTTCCGCCAACGTCGAACAGGTATGGGCCGTCACCACCGGCAACGGCGTGGTGGTGGCGGTGATCGACACCGGCATCCTGCCGCATCAGGACCTGAGCCTGTCGGTGTTCCCGGCCGACGGAACCAGCGTGGTGAGCGGCTACGACTTCGTCTCCGAGGTGCAGACCGCCAACGACGGCGACGGCCGTGACGGCGATCCGCGCGACCCCGGCGACTGGATCACCGCGGCCGAGGCGCTCGCGGGCGTGTTCGAGGACTGCGAGGTCGGCGACAGCAGTTGGCACGGCACACTGGTGTCGGGCGTGATCGCGGCCAGCCGCGACAACGCCATCGGCATCGCCGGCATCGGTTCCGGGCTGAAGATCCTGCCGGTGCGCGCGCTCGGCAAATGCGGCGGCTATCTGTCGGACGTCGCCGACGGTATCCGCTGGGCGGCCGGTCTGGCCGTCCCCGGCGTGCCGGCCAATGCCAATCCGGCGGCGGTGATCAATCTGAGCCTGGGTTCGGAAGGTGCCTGCGGAAACACCGAACGCGATGCCATCGATGCGGCCATCGCGGCCGGGCGCGTGGTGGTCGCCGCCGCCGGCAACAGTGCCGCCAACGTCGTCGATACGCCGGGCAGTTGTCCTGGGGTCATCGCCGTCACGGCAGTGGCGAGCGACGGCAGTCTCGCCGACTACAGCAGCTATGGCGCGCAGGCGGCGATCGCGGCACCCGGCGGCGACAGCTCGGTCGGCGACGTCGGCATCGCGACCCTCAGCAACAGCGGCACGACGACGCCGAGCGCCGGCACCAGCACCTATGCCTATGCGCAGGGCACCAGCTTCGCCACGCCGCACGTCGCGGCTGCGGCGGGCCTCATGCGCGCGGTCAATCCGACGCTGACGCCGACGCAGGTGCGTAACCTCCTGACGTCCAGCGCACGTCCGTTCCCGTCCACCGAATGGGACGGCACCGAATGGGACTGCAATCGCGCCGACATCCAGTGCGGCGCCGGGCTGCTCGACGTCTACGCCGCCGTGCTGGCCGCTTGCGACGCACCCGGCGGCGGCTGCGCGCCGGTGGCGACCTACAAGGTCGGCGGCAATGCGAGCGGCCTGTCCGGCACCGGACTGTCGCTGCGCCTGAACGGCGGCAGCGCGCTTGCGGTCGCCGCCGCCGGGCCGTTCCAGTTCCCGCAGGAACTGGCCGACGGCACGAGTTACAGCGTGACGGTCGCCAGCGCGCCGAGCGGACAGACCTGCATCGTCGGCAACGGCAGCGGCGTCATCAGCGGCGCCGACGTCACCAACGTGAGCGTCACCTGCGGACAGACGCCGACCTACAGCGTGGGCGGCAGCGTCACGGGCCTGCAGGGCGGCGGGTTGCGTCTGCGCCTGAACGGCGGCAATGAGCTCGCTATCTCCGGCAGCGGCAGTTTCACGTTCACGCAGAGCCTCGCGAGCGGCAGCAGCTACGTGGTGAGCGTATCGGCGCAGCCGACCAATCCGTCCCAGATCTGCGTCGTCAACAACGGCAGCGGCACCATCGCCAGCGCCTCGGTCAATAACGTCGCCGTCAGTTGCGCGCCGCAGTACTACCGCGTCGGCGGCACGGTGAGCGGTCTCTCGGGCGGCGGCCTGACGCTGCGCCTGAACGGCGGCAACGACCTGGCCGTCGCCGCCAACGGCACCTTCACCTTCGCGCCCTGGCTGCCCGACGGCACGAGCTACGGCGTGAGCGTGGCGACCCAGCCGAGCGGGCCGGCGCAGACCTGCACGGTGAACAACGGCAGCGGCACGCTGAATGGCGCCAATGTGAGCAACGTGGGCGTCGTCTGCGTGACGGACAGCGCGCCGCCGCCGGCCGCCACCTACACCGTCGGCGGCACGGTCGCCGGCATGCAGGGCAGTGGCCTGGTGCTGCGCCTGAGCGCAGGCGGTGTCACCGACGTCACGGTCGGCAACGGCGGCTTCGCCTTCCCGAACGCGCTGGCCGATGGCACCGCCTATACCGTGACGGTCGCCGTCCAGCCGGTCAATCCGGCCCAGACCTGTGTCGTCGGCAACGGCTCGGGCGTCGTCAGCGGCGCCAACGTCACCAACGTCCTGGTCGATTGCCCGGCGCCTGCCGACAACGGTGGCGGTGGGAGCAACGGCGGCGGTGGGGGCGGCGGTGCATTCGGCCCGCTGACGTTCCTCGGCCTGCTGGGTTTGGCGTGGTTTTGCCGTCCGCAGGGTCTGAAAGGACGTGAAAGGCCCCGCCGCGGCGTCGTCTGAGGGCCGAATTTCATGCGCTTATTCACAGGTTGGTCGCCGATACAAAATTACGTCCGCGGCTGTCAAGATGCGCCGGACAATTTTTCGTGCCTTGTGCCATGTTGTTGATTTTAAATGGTATGTCGGGTTGGTTAAATTTTAACCAATCTGACATAAATGCCGCATAAAACGGCATTCGGGCCACTTGATGACATTCTGTGCACAGAGTTATCCACAGTTTTTGTGGATAAGGCCCGTTAGCGGCCGGCAGCGCCCAACTTAGCCCTGTTTTCGAGAAACCACTTTAAGTTCACCTTCTTCGCCACCCAGGTTCGCGGTCCGAATTTTCATGTCTTCCATCCTCAAGGTCGCCCTGCCGCTGCCGTTGAACGAGGCCTTCGACTACCTCTCGCCGGCGGGCGCGATGGTCGTCCCCGGCGTGCGGGTGCGGGTCGGCTTCGGCCGCCGGCGCCTGGTCGGCGTCGTGCTGGCCTGCACCGACCGCAGCGAGGTCCCGGCGACGCGCCTGAAACCGGTGCAGTCGATCCTCGACGAAACGCCGCTGTTCAGCGCCGCCCAACTCGAGTTGCTGCGCTGGGCCGCCGCCTACTACCACGAGCCGATCGGCGAGGTACTGATGCAGGCGCTGCCCGCGCGTCTGCGCCAGGGTTTGCCGGCGGCGTGGGAGGGCGAACGCCGCTGGCGGGCGAGTGCCGGGGCGCGCGGGCTGTCGGCCGAGGTCCTGACGGCGACGCTCAAGCGGGCGCCGGCCCAGGCGGCATTGCTGGCGCACCTGCTGGCGGCCGCCGACGGTCTCGATGCCGCGGCGCTGGACGAGCTCGCCCCCGAGTGGCGCCGGACGATGAAGGCGCTGTGCGAACGCGGATTGGCCGAGGACTGGTACCTGGAGGCGCTGCCGCCGCCGCTTCGGGAGCCTGCGACCGCAGGCCGCGCCTCGATTCCTTCTCCCCCCGGGAGAAGGTGGCCCGAAGGGCCGGATGAGGGGGCGGTGGCACCGACGCCGCAGTGCGAACCCGCGGCCGAGCCCGGTCCGCCTTTGTCTCCCGCCCAGCAGATGGTGGTGGACGCGGTGCTGACGGCGGGCGACGGCTTCACGCCCTGGCTGCTCGAAGGCGTCACCGGCAGCGGCAAGACCGAGGTCTATCTGCAACTGACGCAGGCGGCACTGGCGCGCGGCCGGCAAGTGCTGGTGCTGGTGCCGGAGATCGGACTCACGCCGCAACTGGTCGATCGTTTCCGGCGCCGGCTCGCCACGCCGGTGGCGGTGTTGCACTCGGGGCTGGCCGACGGCGAACGCCTCGGCGCCTGGCTGGCCGCGCGCGACGGCCGCGCGGGCGTGGTGATCGGCACGCGCTCGGCGGTGTTCGTGCCGCTGGTGCGGCCGGGGCTGGTCATCGTCGACGAGGAGCACGACGCCTCGCTCAAGCAGCAGGACGGCTTCCGCTACCACGCGCGCGATCTGGCCGTGCTGCGCGCGCAACGCGAGGGCGTGCCGGTGCTGCTCGGCTCGGCCACGCCGTCGTTCGAATCGCTGGCCAACGTCGAACGCGGCCAGTACCGGCATCTGCACCTGCCCGAACGCGCCGGCAGCGCCACGCATCCGCGTCTGCGCACGCTCGACCTGCGCGTGCTGCATCTCGACGCCGGCCTGAGCGAACCGCTCATCGCCGACATGCGGCGGCACCTCGATGCCGGCGGCCAGGTGCTGCTGTTCATCAACCGGCGCGGCTTCGCGCCGACCCTGCTGTGCCAGGGCTGCGGCTGGGTCGCCGACTGCCCGCGCTGCGACGCGCGCATGACTCTGCACGCGGCGTCCGAACGCCTGCGCTGTCATCACTGCGGTCACGAAAAGCGCTTGCCGGCGCGCTGCCCGAAATGCGGCGGCGGCGATCTGCTGCCGCTCGGGCAGGGCACCGAGCGCGTCGAGCAGGCGCTGGCGCGGCGCTTTCCGGACTACGGCGTCGCACGCATCGACCGCGATACGACGCGCCGCAAGGGGGCGCTCGAAAACCTGCTGGAGGGTGCGCGCAGCGGGCGGCATCGCATCCTGGTCGGCACCCAGATGCTGGCCAAGGGTCATGACTTTCCGGATCTCAGCCTGGTCGGCATCCTCGACGCCGACCAGGGCCTGTTCAGTGCCGATTTCCGCGGCCCCGAGCGCATGGCGCAGCTCATCACTCAGGTCGCCGGACGTGCCGGTCGCGCCGAACGTCCGGGCGAGGTGGTGATCCAGACCCGCCACCCCGAGCATCCGCTGTTGCAGACCCTGCTCACGCGCGGCTATCGCGCCTTCTGCGAGGCGGCGCTGGCGGAACGGCGCG
>JAQVJI010000096.1:0-1481 GCA_028695255.1 Chromatiales bacterium
TGCGCAATGCCGATTCGATGAACGACCTGCGCCTGCGCATCAAGCTCGAAAGCAAGCGTTCGCGCAACCGCGATCTGCTCGAAGGCACGGACAAGATGGAGGTCCTCGACGACACGCCGGATGCCGCCGCCAAGAAGGGGCTGATCGGGTGAGCGGCGAACGGAAAACCCTGCTGGTCGAACCCTATCTGCGCCTGATGGCGCAGAAGCACGCCTCGGACCTGTTCTTCTATACGGGTGCGCCGGTGTCGATCAAGATTCAGGGCGTGGTGCGCCCGGTCAACGACAAGAAGATGACGCCGGGCCAGGTGCAGAAGCTCGCCTACGACCTGCTCACGCCGCGCCAGATCGAGGAATTCGAAACCACCAAGGAGATGGACCTCGGCCTGTCGCTGTCCGGCATCGGCCGCTACCGCATCAACGTCTTCTATCAGCGCAGCGAGGCGTCGATGGTGATCCGCTACATCAAGGCGGACATCCCGACCATCGAGGAATTGCAGTTGCCGATGGTGGTCAAGGAACTGGTGATGCACAACACCGGGCTGGTGCTGATCGTCGGCTCGACCGGCTCCGGCAAGTCGACCTCGATGGCGGCGATGATCGATTATCGCAACGAGAGCCGCCCCGGCCACATCCTCACCATCGAGGACCCGGTCGAGTTCGTGTTCCGCCACAAGAAGTCGCTCGTCGGCCAGCGCGAGGTGGGACTCGACACACTGTCCTACGACAACGCCCTGCGCGAGGCGATGCGCGAGGCGCCGGACATGATCATGATCGGCGAGATTCGCGACGTGCAGACCATGAAGGCGGCCATCGCCTACGCCGACACCGGCCACCTCGTGCTGTCGACGCTGCACGCCGTGAACGCCAACCAGGCGCTCGACCGCATCATCAATTTCTTCCCGCCCGACGCCAAGAACCAGATCCTGATGGACCTTTCGCTCAACCTGCGCGGCATCGTCTCGCAGCGTCTGGTGATCGGCATCGACGGCAAGCGCGTGCCGGCGGTGGAGGTGCTGATCAACTCGCCCTACATCCAGGAGCTGATCAAGAAGGGTTCGATCAAGGAGATCAAGGAGGTGATGGAGAAGGATACCGTGCTCGGCATGCAGACCTTCGACCAGGCCCTCTACGACCTCTACAAGGCCGGCAAGATCACGCTCGAAGATGCGCTGTCGAAGGCCGACTCGCGCGCCAATCTGGAGTGGCGCATCAACTTCGGCGGCGGCATGAAGAGCCTCAAGACCGAAGAAGAAGAATTCGTCCGTCCGACGGATACGCCGCCGCCCGGCGACATCGACGTGCGTCCCGGTTGGGAGCAGCCGAAGGAACCCGAGTCCGAAGGCGAATCCGCACCGGAGCCGTTCGACGAGCCCGACGGCGAGAACGAGGACGATCCGCTGGCCGACCTGAAGCCGCTGTCGGATACCATCACGCTCGAAGGCGACAGCTACCGCACGGGCGGCGGATGAGTCCCGCCCA
>JAQVJI010000096.1:1581-10145 GCA_028695255.1 Chromatiales bacterium
CGGCGCCACGGCTGGAATACCGCTCGCCGACGGGTGAGCGGAGCCGCGGCGAAGGCGTCGGTACCGCCGGCGGGCCGTTCGCAGGCCTGGCCGTTCCGCTGCGTCAGGGTTTCACCGCGACGCTCGACGTCGGCACCTCGTTTGCGCTCGACCTGCGCTGGCCGGACGACGCCTTTCCCGTCTTTGCGCAGACCGGCGTACCGTTCCTGGCGCCGACCCGCACGCGCCTCGGCGTGGTGGCGGCCAGTCCGGGCCTCGCCTGGCGGCCGACGCCGGATTTCGCGTTGGCGCTCGCCCTCAACCACTACCTCAGCAGACGCGTGGCCTACGACAGCGTCGGTGTCGCGATCGGCGGGCGCGGTCAAGGCAACGGCTTCACGCTCGCCGCGATCGGACACCATGGCGACTTTGGTTTCGGCGCGGTGTATCGCTCCGGTCCGGACATACGCATGCATGGCGAGGTCGAGGGCCTGCCCGGTCCCGCGCGCGCCGAGCTGCGGTTGCCATGGGCCGCTCAGGCCGGCGTCAGCTGGCAGTTGCGGCGGGACGTCACGGTCGAGTTCGACTTCGAACGCGTCGGCTGGGGACGCTTCGATGAGGTCGCCATTTACTCGACCGAGCTGGATCGCATGGTCACCCGCAATGCGATCGCCGCGCACGATGCCGATGCCTGGCGTTTGTCGTTGAAGTGGAAGCTGGACGAGGCGACGCGCCTGCGTGCCGGCATCGCCTGGCTCGATAATCCGCAACGCATGGAAGGCTTCTCGGCGCGCACGCCGGGTCTGGTCGGTCGCGTCGCCGGCTTCGGTCTGTCGCGCGATTTCGGCGACTGGACCCTCGATCTCGCCTATCAGTACCGGCACATGCGCCGCGTACGTTTCGACAGCGAGCTACCTTACGTGCCGGGCGGCGATCCCAACGGGACGCAGGCGTTTGCCGGCGATTACAGCGGGTCGAACCACCTGTTGGGTCTGGGTGTACAACACCGGTTCTGAGGGTCGTCGACGGGCGGCGTGAGGCGGCGCTCAGGCGCCGAACACCGCCCGCGCGTCGAACACCGGACCATCGACGCAGACGCGTTTCATCGCCGGGCCGTCGGGCGTCGCGATCTCCACCGCGCAGCCGGCGCAACCGCCGACGCCGCAGGCCATGAATTCCTCCAGTGAGACCTGGCAGGGCAGGTGGAACTCCTGTGCGAGATTCGCCACCGCCTCCAGCATCGGGTGCGGTCCGCAAGTGAAGATCATCACTTCGCGCCGCGCGTCGGCATCCAGCGCCTCCAGCCAGCAGCGCGCCAGATCGGTGACGAAACCGTCGAAGCAGCCGGCAAAGCCGGAACGGCTGGCGAGCCGCGACGGCACGCCCCAGTCGTCGAGCAGCGGCATCGCAGCAGTCACCGCCGCCGGCAGGCCGGGCACCAGGATCTGCGACGGCTGCGGCCGGAACGGGAACGGCACCTCGGAACCCATCAGTACCAGCGGCCGGTAGGCCGGATGGTCCTTGAGCGCGGCGGCGAGAAACACCATCGGCGGGATGCCGACGCCGCCGCCGATCAGCAGCGCGCGCGGCCGGTCGCCGCGCGGCGTGAAGGGTTGGCCGATCGGCCCCATCAGGTTCAGGCGCTCGCCCACCTTGCGCGTCGACAGCAGATGTGTGCCGTTGCCGAGCCGCTTGTACAGCAGATCGATCGTGCCGGCGCGCGTGTCGGTCTGCATGATGGAGATCGGCCGGCGCATCGGCAGCAGCGGATCGCACTGGATGTGGACGAAACTGCCGGGGCGTGCCGCCGCGGCGCATTGCGGTGCCTTGAGGCGCAGCACGAACTGATCGCCCGGATGACCGTCGTGACCGAGGATCTCGGCCTCCTCGACGAAGATCGTGCCGCGGTGCGGCTTCTGCCTGTTCATGTGCGAGTCGATTCGTGGACGATGCGGCCGGACACCAGCGTGTAGGTGACCACGCCGTTGAGGCTCCAGCCGAAGAAAGGGGTGTTGCGGCCCTGACTGAGCCAGGTTTCGGGTTTGATCTCGCACACCGCGCGCGGATCGAGGATGCACAGGTCGGCACGCCGGCCGGTGGCGAGCGCGCCGGCCGAGATGCCGAGGATCTGCGCCGGACCGGTGGTGAGCCGCGCCACCGCCTCGACGAGCGACAACACGCCTTCCTCGACCAGACGGAACGTCAGCGGCAGCAGGGTTTCGAGCGCCGAGATGCCGGGCTGGGTGGCCGGAAACGGCGCCAGCTTGGCGTCGGCCTCGTGCGGCTGGTGATCCGAGCAGACGGCGCCGATGACGCCGCTTTTCAGGCCGCGGCGCAGGCCGTCGCGGTCGCGCTGGGTGCGCAGCGGCGGTATCACGTGGCACAGGCTGTTGAAGTCGGCGACGTCCATCTCGGTCAGGAACAGTTGATGCGCGGCGACGTCGGCGGTCACCGGCAGGCCGTCCTCCTGCGCGCGCGCGATCATGTCCACCGCGCGCGCCGTCGACAGGCGGCAGAAATGCACGCGTGCGCGTGTCTGTTCGGTGAGCGCGAGCATCACGCCGAGCGCGGCGGTCTCGGCCGCCTCGGGGATGCCGGGCAGGCCGAGGCGCGAGGCGACCTGGCCCTCGTGTGCGCAGCCCTGGCTCGCGAGCGACCAGTCGATCGGATGCAGGAAGATCGTGAGGTCGTGACTGGCGGCGTATTCCATCGCGCGCCGCAGCAGCAGAGGGCTGCCCATCGGCCGCAGGGCGTTGCTGACGCCCGGCACGCCGGCGCGCTTGAGCGCGGCCATCTCCGCCAGTTGCTGGCCCTTGAGACCGGCAGTGAGCGCGCCGAGCGCGTACACGAACACGCCGGTCGCCTTCTTGGCGCGGCGGTTGATGAGTTCGATCTCGGCCGGCGAGTCGATCGGCGGTTCGGTGTCGGGCGGGCACACCAGCGTGGTGATGCCGGCGCTGGCGGCGGCGCGCGTCTCGGAGGCGATGGTCGCCTTGTGTTCGAAGCCCGGTTCGCGCAGGCGCGCGGCGAGATCGACGACGCCCGGCATGACGATGCAGCCGTCGGCGTCGATGCGGCGTTCCGGCACGAAGCCTGTGGGTGCCTCGCCGAGGCCGGCGATGACGTCGCCGCCGACGTACAGCGTGGTGACGGCGTCGATGCCGCTGGCCGGATCGATGACGCGGCCGTTGTCGATCGCGAGTCTCATGCGTTGGCACCTCCACCGCTGGCCCCGCCCATGATCATGCCCATCACCGCCATGCGCACGGCAATGCCGTAGCTGACCTGTTCCAGGATCACCGAATGCGGTCCGTCGGCGACGCGCGAATCGATCTCGACGCCGCGGTTGGCCGGACCCGGATGCATGACGATGCAGTCCGGCGTGGCCAGTGCGAGACGTTCCTCGGTCAGGCCGTAGAGCTGGAAGAACTCGTGTTCGGAAGGCAGCAGGCCGGCCTCCATGCGCTCGCGCTGGAGGCGCAGCATGATGACCACGTCGACGTCCTTCAGGCCTTCGCGAATGTCGTGGAAGACGTGCACGCCGAGCGTCTCGACGCAGGCCGGCAGCAGCGACTTGGGCGCGATCACGCGCACCTCGCCGGTGTTGAGGATGTTGAGGGCGTGGATCTGCGAACGCGCCACGCGCGAATGCAGGATGTCGCCGACGATCGCCACCCGCAGCTTCGTGAAGTCGCCCTTGTGGCGGCGGATGGTGAACATGTCGAGCAGCGCCTGCGTCGGATGCGCGTGGCGGCCGTCGCCGGCGTTGAGCACCGCGATGTGCGGCGCGACGTGACGCGCGATGAAGTGCGCCGCGCCGCTCGCCTCGTGGCGCACGACGAACATGTCGACGTACATCGCCTCGATGTTGCGCAGCGTGTCGAGCAGGCTTTCGCCCTTCACCGTGGCCGAGGTGCTGATGTTGATGTTGAGCACGTCGGCCGACAGGCGCTTGGCTGCGAGTTCGAAGGTCGTGCGCGTGCGCGTGCTGGCCTCGAAGAACAGGTTCACCACCGTCTTGCCGCGCAGCAGCGGCACCTTCTTCACCGCCTGCTCGTTCATCGCGGCGAAGGACTCGGCGGTGTCGAGGATCTCGGTGATGAGCGCGCGCGGCAGGCCCTCGATGGTGAGCAGGTGGCGCAGACGTCCCTGTTCGTTCAACTGCATCGACGACGGCAGCGGTCCGGGCAGTGGCATGCGGCTGACGATTCCAGTCGTGTTCATGCGCCGCCCTCGCCGCCGCGCTCGACGATGTCGAGACTCAGGGGAGCCGGCCCGCGCAGCTTGATCTCGCGGTCCGGTCCGAGGTCGAGGAAGCAACCGGTCACCTGCGCCTCGACCGGCAGCTCGCGGCCATCGCGGTCCACCAGCACCGCCAGCACCACCGACGCGGGGCGGCCGAAATCGAAGATCTCGTTCAGCGCCGCGCGCACCGTGCGGCCGGTGTTGAGCACGTCGTCGACCAGGATGATGTGGCGGTCGTCGATGGCGAACGGCAGGCTGGACGGCTTCACCTGCGGATGCAGGCCGATGCGGCTGAAGTCGTCGCGGTAGAAGGTGATGTCGAGACTGCCGAGCGGCTGACTCAGTCCGAGTTCGCGGTGCAGGCGCTCGGCCACCCACACGCCGCCGCTGTGGATGCCGATCATCACCGGATCGTCGATGCGGCGCTCGGCGAGCAGGCTGCGCAGGCCGGCGGCCATGCGGTCGATCAGGCCATCGATGTCGTGGATGGCGATGTCTTCGGTGGTCGTCATGGCATCGGTCGGTTGGAATGTTCGGAAATCCAGGTTTCGAGCAGCACCGCGGCGGCCATCCTGTCGATGGCCTTCTTGTCGCGTTGCGAACGACCGCCGCCGCGGTGCTGGCCGCGCAGGCGCTCGCTCGCCTCGTGCGAACTCAGGCGCTCGTCGACCGTATGCACGGGCAATCCGGAACGCCCGGCCAACGCAGCGCAAAAATCGTTGATCGCATCCGCCAGCGGATGGACCGTGTCATCGGCGTGTCGCGGCAGGCCCACCACCAGCGCATCCGGGCGCCATTCCCGCAGCAGCGCGTCGATGCGGCGCCAGTCCGGCCCTTGCGGTCCGTTGTCGAGCGTGACGAGCGGCGTGCCGCTGCCGCTCGTCACGCTGCCGACGGCGACGCCGATACGGCGCAGACCGTAGTCGAACCCGATCAGGACCTGCGGTGATGGCTTGGGATCGCCGGGCGGCGATCGCTCAGGCATGCCCCGCCTCGCCGCTCAGCAGGTTGAGATCGACGCCGAGGCGTCGCGCCGCCGCCTGCCAGCGCTGCGCGGCCGGCAGTGCGAACAGGATGTCGCTGTCCGCCGGCGTGGTCAGCCAGGTGTTGTCGGCGATCTCCTGTTCCAGTTGTCCCGGACCCCAGCCGGCATAACCGAGTGCGGCCAGAAAGCGCTCCGGACCCTGTCCCTCCGCCAGCGCCTCCAGGATGTCGCGCGAGGTCGTCACGGCCACCTCGTCACCGATCCTGAGCGTCGAGCTCCAGTCGCCCACCGGCTGGTGCAGGATGAACCCGCGGTCCGGCTGCACCGGTCCGCCACTGTACACGGGTGCGTCGCCCACCGGCTCGTGGCTTGCGATCTGCATGTGCTCGAACACCGCGTTGAGCGTGATGTCCATCGGATGGTTGACGACGATGCCCATCGCGCCATCGGCATTGTGCTCGCAGATCAGCGTCACCGAATGAAAGAAATTCGGGTCCGACAGCGCCGGCATGGCGATCAGGAACTGGTTGGTGAAGTTGGTAGCCTTAGTCATCGAAGGGGCATCGGGTGCGAACGCGGTGTGCATGCAAATAGTATCTGGGGAAGCGTCGGGCAAGTCCATCCTGCGATGCCCGGCGCGACGATTGGCCGCGACCGTCAGCGGGTCACGATGCTGTCGGCCTGGAATACCCAGGTGCGGGTGATCATCAACTGGTCGTACTTGCCGCGCATGTCCTGCGGGAAGGCGGCAAACGGCGAGGCGAGTTCGACGATGCGCGTCGCGGCGTCGTCCAGCACGCGCTCGCCGGAGGAACTGCCGATCTCCACCCGCAGCACGCGACCGTCGTGGTTGACCAGCACATTGAGGATCAGGCGGCCGGCGAGCTGGCGGCGGCGCGCCTCGTCGGGATAGTTCAGGTTGCCGATGCGCTCGACCTTGCGCACCCAGGCGTCGATGTAGCTCGCCTCCACCGTGCCGCGCGCGCTCAGCGCGTCGACGTAGTGGATGCGCGGGCGGCGCGCATAGCGGTTCTCCCGTTCCGCGTACTCCGAGGTCAGGCGCGCGATCTCCAGGCTGCGCTCGATGATCTGCGCGGCCGACATGCCGGGGTCGCCGGCCTTCGGTTCGGCCGCGGGATCGGCGGGCGGCGCCGGCTGCCGGTCGCTGTGCGTGTCGCTCCGCGCGGCGGCCGGACGCGGTGCGGGAGTGCTCGGCAGCGGCGCCGTCGCGACCACGTATTCCCGCGGCGTCGCCTCCCGCGCTTCGCTGGCCGGGGCCTGTGCCGGACTCGGTTTTTTCTGCGTGAGCACGGGCGTCGGTGGCAACGCCGGCATCGGAATCTCCTCGGGCTCGGACAATGCCGCCAGCAGAGTCGGCGAGACCTCGGGTTCATCACGCTGCGCCTCGCTGGCCGGCGCGGGCGCGACGGGCCGGGGCGCGGCGGCCGGTCGCGGCGTCGGCGGCAAGGGCCGCGCGAGCACCGGCGCCTCGCCCTGGGTCGGCAGCGGCAGGGTCGAGGTGACCGGTGCACCGGGCTGCCGTTTGGTCTCGGGGCGGTCTTCGCCGCTCGCCTGCTGATGCACCTGTGCGATGCGCTCGCTTTCGAGCGGTTTTTCCTCCGAGCGGGTCTGCACCAGCACCACGTCCAGCACCGGCGGATTGGGCACCGCGCGCCGCTCGCTGTGAAAACTGACGCCGAGAATGACCAGGCCATGCACCACCACGGCGAGGAACAGCGTGAGACCAAGACGGTCGCCGGAGGAGATGGCGGTTGTGGTGATGGGGCTGCTCATGTCTGGTCGCGCTGGGGCGTGACGTCGTCGGACGGATGGTCGGCCGGATCGGCATTCAGGCGGGTGATCACGCCGCGTGCAATTGTACCGCTCAGGATGCCGAAGGCGAGGGCGAAGCTCATGAACACCGGCAGCAGCTTGAGCAGCGCCGGATGCGGGATCAGCAGATACCAGGCGACGAGGAACTGTCCGCCCATGTGTGCGAGCGCGGCAAGTACCGACAATCCGACGGCCGACAGCACCAGGCGTTCCGTTGGCCGATCGGCCTGCAAGGCATGCACGAGCGCGAGCACGAGCAAGGCACACAGCGAACCGCTGGCACTCAGCAGAAAGGTCGGCGACAGGAAGGTGCCGGTGATGAGGCTGCCGGCCAGCACGCGCAGGCCGCTGATCCAGGCGGCGGCGCGCCAGCCGTAGCGCAGCAGCGCGACCACGGTGACGACGTTGGCCAGCCCCGGCTTGATGCCGGGCAGCGGACTCGGCAGCACGGTCTCGGCGACGTGGATCGCCACCGCGAGCGCGGCCAGCCAGGCGATGCGGTGGTCTTCGCGGGTGGTCTGGATCTGCAAGATCAGAAGTTGACGCTGTCGAAGCGGCGGTCGGCGGCGACGACCTCGATCAGCACGCGATTGGGCAGGCTCACCGCCATCTCGCCGCCGTGGCGCAGCCAGCCGGCCTGCTGGCAGACGCGGTTGGGACCGGGCGATTCGGCGCAGCGCACGGCGCCGTCGCGCACCTCGACCACCGTCGTGCCGGCCGGGCCGGGTACCTCGATGCGCCGTTCCTCGAACAGCGAATAGCGTCCGAATTCATCGCTGCCCGCTACGATGCGCGCCTCGCCGGAGGACGTGCCGCCGCCCCAGAACTGACCATACAGCGCGCCGACGAAGCCGAGTGCGCAGGCGATGACGATGCCGTCGGCGCGGGTCATGACAGTTCCTCGCTCAACACGACCGTCGGCGCGGGGTCGATCTCGAAACGGATGCGTTCGGCCATGGCCGGATTCATGTGCACGGTGCCGTCGTTGTCCATCAGCATGACGTAGCGTATCCCCATCGCGCGCGCCACGCCATGCCAGTGCGCGGGCCCGGCGATGAACAGCGCGGTGGCCGCGGCGTCGGCCTCGGCGGCGTTGTGGTGCAGCACCGTCACCGAGGTCGAGCCGTTGTCGGCCGGATAGCCGCTGTGCGGATCGATGATGTGGTGATAGCGTCGCCCTTCCCACATGAAAAAGCGTTCGTAGTCGCCCGAGGTGAAGACGCTCTCGTCGCCCTTGATCTCGATCGACGCGATCACGCCTTCGGCGCGCGGATGGCGGATGCCGATGCGCCAGGGCCGCGTGCCGTGACGGCCGATGGCGCGCAGGTCGCCGCCGGCGTTGACGATGGCGTTCGTCACGCCGAGTTCGCGCAGGTGTTCGACCGCGAGATCGATGCCGTAACCCTTGGCGAAGGCGCCGAAGTCGAGTTTCACCTCGGGATTGATCGAGCGCAGCGTCACGCCGTCGATCTCGACGTCGGCGAGCGAGGGTTTCGCTTCCACGAGACGCCGGATCTCGTCC
>JAQVJI010000097.1 GCA_028695255.1 Chromatiales bacterium
CCTGGCGGACGAAGGCGTCTCGCCACCACAGGCAACGAGCAGCATGAACAGCAGGGATGACAGCAGGACCGCGACGGCGCGGCCGGCAATGGAAAGCGACATGGTTCTGGACCTCCACGCGAAATGCAGGGCACGCGACCCGCGACGGCGGGACGCGCGCAGGATTCACCGACGGGTCGTCATGCGACCCGCGGGGCGGGAGGATTCAACGGGGTGGGCGGTCGAGCGGCGGGGAGGCGCGTGAAACGAAGATCGAGGGTAGACGTGCGGAAGGCTCCAGCGCCGAAACGGCGGCCGACAGCGCGAACGTCGCTCTCGGCACGGTCACCGTCAGATGCGCGCAATGGCAGTCGGCGCCGTTGCAGCAGGACGAGTCGTGCGAGGATGGCGGCGCCGGTTCGTCGCAGCAGTCATGGGTCATGCCATGGTTCATGTCATGCGCCATGTCCTGCGCCATCGCGTGATGAGCGGCATGCGGGTCGGCCTCGGCCGTCGCTTGCTGTACCGGCATCGCATGCAGCACGGGCATCACCGACAACGCCAGCCCCTGCAGCGGAAACAGCAGGCAGAGCCAGAGCGCGAGCAGGCGGACGATGGGGTTCGGACGACGCATGGGGGGGAAGTATAGATGGTTGTTACCCGTCGTCACACCGGTCCTGTTCATGGTCACGTCATGCCGACGGCCCCGCATGATCGCGTCACCATGGGCAGCATCGCCGGTCAAAGCGGCAGAAAATCGTCCAGTGTCCGTCCCGTGGGCAGATTTTCGATGACGTCGAAGTGACGGTCGTAGGTGAAGAGCGCACCCCTCCTCCAATGCGGAAGCGGCGACCCAGAGGTCATTGGTCGGAACCGGCTGGCCCCTGCTCCTGAGCGCGGCAAAAATACGGGCGTAATAGTCCGCCGTGGTGGGACCGATCCCCAGCAGTTGCACGCGGGGCGAATCGAGAAAGGCCGACAGCTCACGGCGGTTGCGGGCCACGCGATTCCCGCAGGCGAATCCGGCCAACAGCTCTCCGAGCACCACGCTGCTCATGGCAATCCGGTCGGCGTGTCGAATGATCTCGATCGCGCCCTCGTCGCCACGCTTGAAAGCCACATAGGCGTTGGTGTCGAGGGCGATCCGCCTCACCGCCACAGATCCTCGTCGATCTGCTCGAATGCGGCCAGATGCCTTTCGAATTCGCTCGCGCCCTCCGCCGTCCAGGTACCGGCGAGGTGATCGAGGTCATGATGCACGGGATGCCCTTCACCACTCAAACCCACACCCTGACGCAGTATCTGCACCACGTGGGCATTGATGCTGACACCCCGCCGTTTGGCCTCGGCCTCCAGCCTTCCCGCCACTTCCATGTCGATCCCACGGATACTCATGTTCTTCATTGCAGGCACCATGCGATATCGTTGCTATCCAGTCATGATATCGCAGGCCGAAGGAGCGTCAAGCCATGAACGGTCGGCCATGAACGGTCGGCCGCGATCACCAAGGTGAGGTTTGCGGGCGGGGATCGTCCCGCCCGCGTCCCACGTCACTTCGCGAGCTCGAACTGGATCGACGATACCCAACCCTTGTTGCCCATCTCGTCCTGCACCTCCCACATCAGGCCGTCCTTGTTGCCGGTCGGATACAGCAGCATGCCGGTATCGAGCGGGCGCACGACCTCGGAGCGCGTCGAGGGCTGGGTGTACATCTTGCCGGCCCTGGTCATGCGCACGGCCTGGCCGACGCGATTGGAGGCGCCATCGACGAATTCCGCGCCGAACTGGTCGACCAGCTTGGTGTAGGCCTCGAGGTAGGCCAGTGCGATCACCTGCCCGATCTCGGTGTTGTCGTAGCCGGTGGCGCCGGCTGCACCGAATCCGCCGGCGAACAGGCCGCCGCCCACGCCCCAGCCGATGTCGGTCTTGTCGGCGTGACCCTCGATCATCGCGAGCTGTTCGGTCGAGCGCACGTCGGTGACGGTCAGTACCACGTCGGCGGTCTTGGACTTGAAGTCGATGCCGCCGATGATCGCGCCCGCCGTGCCGCCGATCATGCCGCCGATGAGACCGCCGAGCGCATTGCCGCCCGCGTCGCGGTTCTGCGACACGAGATCCGGCACCAGCACGTAGTCGGCTGCCTTGATCTGGCCCTTGCCGATGTTGGAGCCCATGCGCAGATCGCCCGACGCGGCAAGCCCACGTTCGACCTGCGCCGCCGACAGGCCCTTGCCGCGATCGACGAGCGAGAAGCAGCCGGAGCGGTTGACGTAAACCTTGAGCAGCGCCTCCGGCGAGCCGAGTCCGTGCTCGGTCCACCAGTGCCGTTCCGGCTCGACGATCGCGATGGTGCCGAGCTTGCTCGCGCAGCGCGGGATCTGCGCGGTCTTTTCCGCGCGTTGTTCCTGCGCGGTATCGGCGAACGCGGCGACCGGCAGACCGGCACTCACGGCGAAAAAGAGACCCGCCAGCAGGCCTCCGATCCGGGGGTTCTGAATCATCTGTCGAATCTCCCTGAAGCAATCATTCGGAAGCCGGCATTGTTCCCGCATTCCGGTCGAAAACACAACTCGTCGGGCATTCCTTGAAAATCCTCCCACGCCCCGCACGGCCAGGGGCCTAACAGGATGTTGAAAAAGGGCTGTCCTGCCCTTTTTCAACGCGCCGCGCCAGGCGCATGTCCGGTCGCGGCTACGACGAATCAAACACTGACGTGTTCGATTCGCGAGCGAAGCATCCCTGCCTCGCCTTAACAGGCTGTTTTTCAACAGCCTGTTAAACTTGCCACCATTCATTTTCTTCCCGTAAGGAAACATCCATGCGCCCGTTCATGCTCGCTTGTCTGCTGTTGTGCCTGTTCCAGGTCGAGGCCGCCCCGCTGAAGGAAGGCGACGTCCCCGAACCCCTGCGCCCCTGGATCGACTGGGTGATGCAGGAGGAATCACAGCGCGCCTGTCCGTTCCTCTACAACGCCGCGCAGACCCGCCGCTGTGCCTGGCCGGCGACGCTCGACATCGAGGCGGACAACGAGGGGGCGCACTTCGAACAGCGCTGGCAGGTGTACGCGGAGTCCTTCGCGCCGCTGCCCGGCGAGCGGCAACGCTGGCCGCAGGCGGTGACGCTCGACGGCGTTCCGGTGCTGGTGGTCGAGCGCGCGGGCCGTCCCGGCGTGGTGCTGCCGGCCGGCATGCACGTATTGCGCGGTCGCTTCGACTGGAACGCCCTGCCCGATTCGCTCGTCATCCCCGCCGACACGGCGCTGGTCCGTCTGCGCGTGAACGGCGAAACCCTGCGCGATCCGGAACTGGAACCCTCGGGCGCGCTGTGGCTGCGCACGCGCGGCAGCGCGGTGCAGGAAACCCAGGGCGGCGACCGGCTGGAAATGCAGGTATTCCGGCGCGTCGTCGACGAACACCCGATGCAGGTGATCACGCGCGTCGAACTCGACGTCTCGGGCAGCGCGCGCGAAGTGCTGCTGGGCAGTGCGCTGCTGGAGGGTTTCGTCCCGATGGCGCTCGCAAGCCCGCTGCCCGCGCGACTCGAACCCGACGGCCGGCTGCGCATGCAACTGCGGCCCGGGCGCTGGGTGGTGACGGTGACCGCGCGCCACCCGGATTGGCTCACCGCATTGACCGCGAGTGCCAATCCCGCGCCCTGGCCGGGCGAGGAGGTGTGGGTGTTCGATGCGCGCAGCGAACTGCGTCTGGTGGAACTGGCCGGCGGCAGCATCGTCGATCCGCGCCAGACCCGCCTGCCGGCCGACTGGCAGGCGCTGCCCGCGCGACTCATGCAGCCCGGCCAGACCCTGAACATCGAGGTGATCCGCCGCGGCGATCCGCAACCCGAGCCCGACGCGCTCAGACTCGAACGCGAACTGTGGCTGGATTTCGACGGCGGCGGCTATACGGTCAAGGACCGCATCAGCGGCCGCATGACCCGCGGCTGGCGCATCGAGGCCGCAGCGCCGCTCGTGCCGGGCCGGGCCGACCTGGACGGCGAGCCGCAGTTCATCACCCATCTGCCCGGCAGCGACGCTCTCGGCGTGGAGGTGCGCCGCGGCGAACTGCTGCTCACGGCCGACAGCCGCCTCGACGGCGTGCGCGGCGAACTGCCCGCCACCGGCTGGACACAGGATTTCGTCAGCGTGCAAGGCACGCTGCACCTGCCGCCCGGCTGGAAGCTGTTCGCCGCACGCGGCGTCGACAGCGCCCCCGGCACCTGGCTCACGCGCTGGACACTGCTCGACCTGTTCATGGTGCTGGTGGCGACGCTCGCGATCGCACGTCTGTGGCATCCCGGCTACGCCGTCGTCGCGCTCGTCGGTCTGGCGCTGCTGTGGCACGAACCGGGCGCGCCGCGCTTCGTCTGGCTCAACATCCTCGCCGCCGTCGCGCTGCTGCGCGTGCTGCCGGCGGGCCGTCTGTTCGAGGCGATGCGCTGGTATCGCAATCTGAGTTTCGTCGCGCTGCTGCTGATCGCGATCCCGTTCATGATCGCGCAGGCACGGCTCGGCCTGTATCCGCAGCTCGAACGTCCCTGGCAGATGGCGCAGACACAACCCGTCGCCAGATCCGCACCCGCACCGCAGGCGCCCGCCGAAAGCCAGGCCGACGAGGTGAGGAGCACGGGCAAACAGCTCATGCCGCTGACCGGGATCGCCACCGGCGTCTACGACGGGTCCAGCTACCGACTGCCCGAGGGCTACGACGCCCATGCGCGCCTGCAAACCGGCCCCGGTCTGCCCGACTGGCAGTGGCACAGCATTCCGCTGCAATGGAACGGTCCGGTGCGGCAGGGGCAGACGCTGTCGCTCACGCTCATTCCGCCCACCGGCAACCTGCTGTTGAACCTGCTGCGCATGCTGGCGATCCTCGCGCTCGCCTTAATTCTGCTGCGTCCGAAGAACGGCTCCGGCCCGTTCGAGGCCCTGCGCCACTTGCGTCCGGCGGCCGGCCTGCTGTTGCCCTGCCTGCTGTTCGGCGGTCTGCCTGCATCCGAGGCGCAGGCGCAGTTCCCATCACAGGAATTGCTCGACGAACTCAGGACGCGCCTGACCGCCGCGCCCGACTGCGCACCCGCGTGTGCGCAAAGCCCGCGTCTCTCGATCGAGGCCAGCGATGCGCAATTGCTGCTGCGCATGGAGGTCCATGCCGAGGAGCCGGTGGCCGTGCCGCTGCCGGTGCAGGCGCGGGAATGGCAACCCGCGAGCGTGCAACTGAACGGCGCCGATGCACGCGCACTGCTGCGCGCCGCCGACGGCCCGTTATGGATCGCACTGCCCGCCGGTCGTCATCAGATCGTATTGCAGGGTCCGCCGCCCGCGCGCGAAAGCCTGAGCCTCGGCCTGCCGTTGCGACCGGGTCAGGTGCAGACCCGTCTGCACGGCTGGCGTATCGACGGTCTCGA
Organism: Chromatiales bacterium; assembly: GCA_028695255.1. GTDB lineage: Bacteria > Pseudomonadota > Gammaproteobacteria > Ectothiorhodospirales > Ectothiorhodospiraceae > JAQVJI01. The sequence continues at coordinate 5,386 of JAQVJI010000097.1, forward strand.
CGACGACGGTCGGCCCGCCGCCGCATTGCGTCTGAGCCGCGTGCGCGAAACGGCGGCGAGCGAGCGCCTGCCGCGACTCGAAGCCGGCCGCCTGCCGGCCTTCGTGCGCATCGAACGCACGCTGCAACTCGGGCTGGACTGGCGCGTCGACACGCGACTGCGACGCCTGACGCCCACCGGCGAGGCACTCAACCTGAACGTAACGCTGCTGTCCGGCGAGTCGGTCGTCACCGACGGCCTGCGCGTGCAGGACGGCGTCCTCGCCGTCACGCTCGCCCCGCAGCAGCACGAACTGCGCTGGCAGTCCACGCTCGCGCAAACGCCATCGCTCACGCTCGAAGCCGCGCCGGAGACCGACCGGATCGAGGTCTGGCGCGTCGACGCGTCGCCGCTGTGGCATCTCGAACATAAAGGTCTGGCGCCCGTGCATCACACCCAGGCCGACGGCCGCTGGCTGCCGCAGTGGCAGCCCTGGCCGGGCGAATCGCTCGCTCTCTCGATCAGCCGCCCCGAAGGCAGTGATGGCGCCACGCTCACCATCGACGCCGCGTCGCTCACGTTCACGCCCGGCAGCCGTGCCAGCGACGCGCGGCTGGCACTGACGCTGCGCTCCACCCAGGGCGGCCAGCACGACGTCGAATTGCCGGAAGGCGCGCAACTCCAGCGCGTGACGATCGACGGCCAGGTCATGCCCGTGCGCCAGGACGGCCGCCGCGTCACGCTGCCGTTGCATCCCGGCAGTCAGAACGTCGACATCGAGTGGCGCGAGGATCGCGGCATGCAGTCGTGGTTTTACACCCCCGCGGTGGGACTCGCTGCGCAGAGCGTGAACCTGCGCCTGACCGTCGAGCCCGGCCGCGACCGCTGGGTACTGGCGACGGGCGGTCCGCGCCTCGGGCCGGCGGTGCTGTTCTGGGGCGTGCTGCTGGTCATCGCGCTGATCGCCGCCGCACTCGCCCGCATCGGACTCGCGCCGCTCGCCTTCTGGCAATGGCTGCTGCTCGGCATCGGCCTGTCGCAGGTCCACGTCGTCATGGGCGCGGTCGTCGTCGGCTGGCTGCTCGCTCTCGGCGCGCGCAAACGTCTGCAACCCGACATCGGCGACGCCCTGTTCAACCTGATCCAGCTCGGCCTGGGCTTGCTGACCGTCGTCGCGCTCGTGCTGCTGTTCGTCGCCGTGCAGCAGGGACTGCTCGGCTACCCCGACATGCAGATCGCCGGCAACGGCTCCAGCGCCTGGCAGCTCAACTGGTATCTCGACCGCAGCGCGGGCGAACTGCCGCAGGCCTGGGTGCTGTCGGTGCCGCTGCTCGCCTATCGCATCGCCATGCTCGCCTGGGCATTGTGGCTCGCCGCCGCACTGCTCGGCTGGCTGCGCTGGGGCTGGAACTGCTACGCGAGCGGCGGTCTGTGGCGCAGGATCGAGCGCAAGCCGAAGACAAGGACGAAGGAACGGGAGAAGGAGAAACCGGCGACCGCGGGTGAATGACGAACGAAAGCGAAATCAGGGTCCGTTGCGGGCGGTCGATCCATGCTGCACGGCCAGCAGCGCGGCCTCGGTGCGCGTGCGCACGTGCAGCTTTTGCAGGATGACCGTCATGTGGTGCTTGACGGTCTTCTCGGCCAGATGCAGCCGCTCGCCGATCTCGCGATTGGTGAGTCCCTGACTGAGCAGATTGAGCACGTCGGTCTCGCGCGTCGTCAGGGTATCGAACGCGTCCGGCGAGCGCGGGCGCAGGAATTCCGTCAGCAGCTCGGCCGCCAGCGTCGGCGACACGTAGGCCTCCCCGGCGGCCATGTTGCGGGCGATGCGGCGCAGGTCGCTCGCCGACACGCCCTTGAGCACGTAGCCGTGCGCGCCGGCCTTGAGGGCGGCCAGAAGGCTTTCCGGGTTTTCGGAAACCGTGAGCATCATGATGCGTGCATCGGGCAGGATGGTGGCGATGCGCGCGGCGGCGGCGATACCGCCCATGCCGGGCATGGTCACGTCCAGCAGCACCAGATCGGGACGCAGACGGGATGCGAGTTCCACCGCTTCTTCCCCGCTGCCGGCCTGGGCGACGACGGCGAATTCCGGTGCCGCGGCCAGCGAGTTGGCCACGCCCTCGCGAAACAGCGGGTGGTCGTCCGCCAGCAGGACACGGATCGGTTCAGTCATGCCGCACCTCGTCGGCAGCGAGCGGCAGGCCGGCGCGCACATGGGTACCGCAACCGGGCGCCGACTCGACCTCGAAATGGCCACCCAGCAGGCGCACGCGCTCCTGCATGAACGCCAGGCCGAGCCGCCCGGAACGCGCCGCCGCGGCCGGATCGAAACCGGCGCCGCGATCGGACACCTCGATCCGCACCTGATCGCCTTCCCGCCACGCGCGGACCTGCGGCGTGGAGCCTGGTGCATGTCTGGCGCTGTTCGACAGCGATTCCTGCAATAGACGATAAACCGTGATCTTGGTCGCCAGTCCGGCGTGCCGCAGCGTGTCGTCGATCTCGGCCGCGACGTGGACGTCGGTCCGACGTTCGAAATCACGCACGGCCCGTCGCGCGGTATCGGCGAGCGACAAGTCCGTGATGCCCGGCAGACCCAGGCCGGCGGCGATGTTTCGCAGGTCGTCGAGCGAGCTTCGCAACGCGCCGCGAATGGCATGCAGTTCCGATGAGGTTTCGCAAGCGGCGCGATCGGCGCAGCCGCAGTGGGCCGTGCGTTCATCGAAACGCATCAGCGAAAACGCCAGCGTCTGCGCGGGTCCGTCATGCAGGTCGGCCGCGATGCGATGCAGAAGATGCTCGTTGAGCGTCGTGGTCGCGGCGCCGGCCTCGCCGAGACGCGTCCGCATGCGCTCGTTCTCCTCGAACGCGCTGCGCAGTTGCTGCAACTGCCGGCACAGGTCATCGCGCTGCTGAACGATGGTGTCGTTGGCACGCCGCACCAGGGTCAGCAGCAACAGATAGATCGCCAACGTCGCCACGACCACCAATATCCATATGCGCTGCTGGGCGGCGAGAATCTCGCGGTCGATGTTCTCCGTCGAATGATAGAACTCGGCCACCGCGACGACCTCGCCCCGTGCGGCGGCGCGTACCGGCACATAGACCTCCAGCAGCCGCGGCCAGTACGCACGTTCCGACAGGTTGTCGTCTTCGTCGAGGCCACTGATGCGCGCCTGCACCGTCCCCCCGAACGCGGCGGCGAGCAACCCGTCGACCGGGAAACGCCGCCCCTGTTGCACATGGTCGCTGCTGTAACGAATCACGCCTTCCGCGTCCCAGAGTTTGAAGCGCATGACTTTGCGACGCAGGGGACCTTCGATGAAGATGCCGTCCAGCACCTCTTGAGCATCGTCAGTCAGCAGCGCATCCGTCGTCGCGTGCCGCAACTGCGCGGCAAGAATGCTTTCGACGTAGACCGCGGCCACGGCAGTGGCGCGATTGACTGCGCTGCGTTCGATCTCCATCGCGAGCCAGTTGCCGGTCACCACCATGGCGAGCAACAACAGGGCGGCGCTGACCAGCAGAAACTGGCGCGAAAAACTCACGCGCTCGAACGGCCGCCGCGCGGCGATCGGTCCGGACAGGACGGGGGATGGTTGGTGATTCGGCATTTGACTCGAATGGTAGCACCTGGAGTCCCCCGCAAGATCGGACCAAAGTCCTATGACATCTCGCCCACCGTCCGAAGTCGTCCGCGTCTTGCGCCCCTGGCCATATCGGCGTGCGTACGGAGAATGGCATGTGGTGTCTTTTCATCAGGAGAGAGCTCATGAACGAACGAACGAACACCCGTTTCATCCTGCGCGGCCTTGCGGTCGGCATGCTGTCCGGCCTGCTCGCCCTTGCCGCCAACGGCGTCGTGTCGGCGGCCGAGACCGACTCGGCCACCGCCCGCGGCGGACGGCTCTACGACAAGTATTTCAAGGAAAACAACACGTCCAAACCGGATACGGATCATGCCAGCTACCCGCACAAGGGCGGCAAGTACGGCAAGGACGCCTCCTGGCGCTGCAAGGAATGCCACGGCTGGGACTACATGGGCAAGGACGGCGCCTATGCCAGCGGCGGCCATGCGACCGGCATCAAGGGCATTCGCGGCGCCGCCGGCAAGGACCCCGCCGCCATCATCGCCATCCTGAAGGATGCGACGCACGGCTACACCGAGCGGCACCTGAAACCCAAGGACATGGAAGACCTGGCGCTGTTCGTGAGCAAGGGTCAGATCGACATGGACAAGTACATCGACCGTGCAGCCAAGAAGGCGAAGGGCAATCCGGCCAAGGGCGAGGCCTACTTCAACACCCTGTGCGCCGGCTGCCACGGCGTCGACGGCAAGAAGATCAAGGACGCGCCGCCGCTCGGGTCATTGGCCAGCAATCCCCACGAAATGCTGCACAAGGTCATGAACGGACAACCGTCCGAATCCATGCCCGCATTGCGTGCCCTCGATCCGCAGATCGCCGTGGACATCGTGAGCTACCTGCCGCAACTGCCCAAGCAGTGACTGATACCCG
>JAQVJI010000098.1 GCA_028695255.1 Chromatiales bacterium
TCGCGCAACGAATCGGCGGACTTGACCGTCTCCAGCTCCTCGCGCGTGATCACCGAACCCGCCATCGGCGTTGCCTCGGTCAGACGACCGGGCTCGGTGCGCGACTGCTCGTCGGCGACGGCCGCGGCCTCGACGGTCACGGTGTCGAGGTCCTGCGGCGCCACGTCGGCAGCCATTGCGACGGACGCACCACTGACACTGGCGCCAGCCAGCAGCAGGCCCAGTAAATGCAGCGATGAACGGCAGGGATGGTGCGCAGTCGTTGTTCTCGTCATCTCGGGCATCCGCTTCAGTTGGCCAATCCGCGTCTCCGGAGCAAACCCCGTGCCCGTCGTAAGTCATTGAATAAATAGACGGCAAACCGTCATGGCTGTGTGAAATCCCGTGATGATGCCGGGATTTCACACAACTTTCGCCGCCGCTGCGGTGCATAACCCGAACGATCTGCCGACCGTCACGGCAGTGACACGATTGACAGCCTTTCCAGCCGGCATGCGCCACGAATGACAGGGCGATCCGCATCCCGGTCGCGACCGCCGGGTGCATGCCCCGTCCACGCCCGCACCCGCTGCGCGATGTCTCAATTGCCATACCCGATGCGCGCAATGGCTGATGGCGATTCGCGTCACGCGCCGCGCCATGCGGCGATGTAAAACGCGCCGGTCCCTGGAAACACGCGGGCGCATGCGGGTCGGCGGCGCTGCGCCGTCCGCTGGCATACGGATTGCTCGATCGCCAACGAAGGCCGAGCGATTCACACCTCCACGGGGGAGCAAGCACTGATGTTCAAAGACGCATTGGTCCGCGAGCTCGCGGCGGTCCTGGTGATCAAGCTGGCCTTGATCTGGACGCTCTGGTTTCTGTTCTTCCGCGCACCGGCGGCAGAGACGGGCCCGGAGCCGTCGTTCGGTGGACACCCGGTCGCACACCACATTGAAACGAGGAGTGCAGAATGATTTCAGAATCCGTCGTCGACCTGTCACGGCTGCAATTCGCCCTGACTGCGATGTATCACTTCCTGTTCGTTCCGCTGACGCTCGGCCTGTCGTGGCTGCTGGTCATCATGGAGTCGGTCTACGTCATGACCGGCAAGCAGATCTACAAGGACATGACGCGCTTCTGGGGCAAGCTGTTCGGCATCAACTTCGCCCTCGGCGTGACCACCGGCATCACGCTCGAATTCCAGTTCGGCACCAACTGGGCCTATTACTCGCACTACGTCGGCGACATCTTCGGTGCACCGCTCGCCATCGAGGGCCTGATGGCCTTCTTCCTCGAATCGACCTTCATCGGCCTGTTCTTCTTCGGCTGGGAACGGCTGTCGAAGCGCCAGCATCTGCTGGTCACCTTCCTGACCGCGCTCGGTTCCAGCCTGTCGGCGCTGTGGATCCTGGTCGCCAACGGCTGGATGCAGAACCCGGTCGGTGCCGAATTCAGCTACGAGACCATGCGCATGGAAATGACCTCGTTCGCCGAGCTGCTGTTCAATCCGGTGGCGCAGGTGAAGTTCGTGCACACGGTGTCGGCCGGCTACGTCACGGGCGCGGTGTTCGTGCTCGGCATCTCGGCCTGGTACCTGCTGAAGGGGCGCGACCTCGAATTCGCGCGCCGCTCCTTCGCCATCGCGGCCGGATTCGGACTCGCCTCGGCGCTGTCGGTGGTGGTGCTCGGCGACGAGTCGGGCTATGAACTCGGCGACGTGCAGAAGGTGAAGCTGGCGGCCATCGAGGCCGAGTGGGAGACGCACGAGGCACCGGCCGCCTTCACGCTGTTCGGCATCCCGGACCAGGAGAACGAGACCACGCGCTATGCGATCAGGATCCCGTGGGCGCTCGGACTCATCGCCACGCGCTCGTTCGACCAGGAAGTGAAAGGGATCAGCGAACTGAAGGTGGAACACGAGCAGCGCATCCGCACCGGCATGGAGGCCTACGATCTGCTGCAACGGCTGCGCAACGGTCAGACCGACGAGGAGACGCGCGCGCGCTTCGATGCGGTGAAGGACGATCTCGGCTACGGACTGCTGCTCAAGAAGTACACGCCCGCGGTGACCGACGCCACCGAGGAACACATCCGGCTCGCGGTGAAGGACACCATCCCGAAGGTGGCGCCCATGTTCTGGAGCTTCCGCATCATGGTGGCATTGGGCTTCTGGTTCATCGTTCTGTTCGCCCTCGCCTTCTGGCATTGCTCGCGGCGCACCGCCGGCCGTCGGCCATGGCTGCTCAAGGCTGCGCTGTTCAGCATCCCGCTGCCGTGGATCTCGTCCGAACTCGGCTGGATCGTGGCCGAGTACGGACGCCAGCCCTGGTCCATCGGCGAGGTGCTGCCGACCGCGCTGTCGACCTCGACCCTGTCGGCCGGCGATCTGTGGTTCTCGCTTGCGGGCTTCATCGGCTTCTACACCCTGCTGCTCGTGATCGAGATGTACCTGATGTTCAAGTACGCACGCCTCGGACCGTCCAGCCTGCACACCGGGCGCCACCACCACGAACGGCCATCCGCTGCCGGCGGACCGGTGCTGGCAGGTGCGCAACAGCAGATCCAGGAATAGGAGAAGACACATGATTCTCGACTACGAAACACTGAAACTGGTCTGGTGGGTGCTGGTCGGCGTGCTGCTGATCGGCTTCGCGATCACCGACGGCTTCGACATGGGCGGCGGCGCGCTGCTGCCCTTCCTCGGCCGGAACGACGAGGAGCGGCGCGTGATCATCAACGTGCTCGGCCCGCACTGGGATGGCAACCAGGTGTGGTTCATCACCGCCGGCGGCGCCATCTTCGCGGCCTGGCCAGCGGTCTACGCGGCCGCCTTCTCCGGCTTTTACGTCGCCATGCTGCTGGTGCTGTTCGCGCTGTTCTTCCGGCCGGTCGGCTTCGACTACCGCAGCAAGGTGCAGGACCCGCGCTGGCGCAACGCCTGGGACTGGGGTCTGTTCGCCGGCGGTGCCGTGCCGGCACTGGTGTTCGGCGTCGCCTTCGGCAACCTGCTGCTCGGCGTGCCGTTCCAGCACGACGAGTTCCTGCGTCCGACCTATACCGGCAGCTTCTTCGGCCTGCTCAATCCCTTCGGTCTGCTGGCCGGCGTGGTGTCGCTGTCGATGCTGGTGATGCACGGCGCGGTGTGGCTGCAATTGCGCGCGACCGAGCCGATCGAGTCGCGCGCACGCAAGGCGGCGATGATCGCGGCGGTCGTGATGGTGCTTGCCTTCGGCGTCGCCGGCATCTGGCTGACGATGGGCATCGACGGCTATCGCATCGTATCGATGCCGCCACTCGACGCGCTGCCGAATCCGCTGGCCAAGAGCGTCGAAACGGCCAAGGGCGCATGGCTTGCGAACTACGAAACCTATCCGTGGATGATGACGGCGCCGCTGCTCGGTCTCGCCGGCGGCCTGTTGACCATCCTGTTCGCAGCGGCGAAACGTGCAGGCTGGGCCTTCGTGACGAGCTCGCTCGCGATGACCGGCGTGATCCTGACGGCGGGATTCTCGATGTTCCCGTTCATCATGCCCTCGTCCACCGTGCCGGCCAGTTCGCTCACGGTGTGGGACGCACCGTCCAGCCACCTCACGCTGACCGTGATGTTCTGGGCCGCAGTGGTATTCGTCCCGATCGTGCTCGGCTATACGCTCTGGTGCTATCGCGCACTGTGGGGCAGGACCAGCGTGGCCTTCGTGCGCGCACACGATCACGAGGCCTATTGACGGGTGCCGGACGGCGGCCACCACACGGTTGCCGTCCGGCACGCAAGCTCGACTTACTCGACGTACGAATCACGGAGGTAACGACATGTGGTATTTCGCCTGGGTACTCGGTGTCCTGCTGGCCTGTGCTTTCGGCGTGATCAATGCGATGTGGCTGGAATCGGCCGCGTTGCAGGAAGACGCCGACGCATGACCATCCCCTATCCGGCCGGGATCGTCGGCCGCGGCGTGTCGTTCCTGCTCGCGGTCGCGCTGACGGTCCTGATCCTCGTCTATCCGCGCGCCATCGCAACCGGCATCGACGAGATCCGCCACGGCCTGCTCTCGCTGTTGATGTGGGGCATCGCCGCCGGCTTCGTCCACGGCGTCGGTTTCGTACCGAGACTGACGCCGTGGCGGCTCGTCTTTCACCCGATCGTCGGTTGGACGCTGATGATCGGCGGCATCATGCTGCTGCTGTCGGCCTGATCCGGCCGTCCCCGCCCGGAACGGCGGAGACATATTCAACATCCTGCTAGCAGCCTGTCGGACTTGGGTGATCGTAGCGAGCATGGTGGGAGAACGAGGACAAATGTTCACGATTTTGACGCGCATGGTGGTTCCATGTAAGGAAAAATCGGGGACATTTGGACCGTTCTCCCTCCAGCGCAGTAGATCAACCCCAAGTCCGACAGGCTGCTAGAATGCCCGCCGTTCGTTCATCGTCATCGAGGAACTACCGGTGCAGCCAGGCCCGCGCGAAATCGTCACGCCCTTCCGTCCCATCCCGCTCGACGTGCCGGAGGGCATGAAGCCGAACGAGTTCTTCAACAGCACCGAGAACCTCAACGATCTCGTGCACAACAACGGGCTCCTGCTCAATCCCGAGAACCTGCTGCTCTACCGCAAGGCGCTCGGCCACAGCAACGAGTTCGACACCTCGATCATCTACAACACCTCGCAGTGCATCCTGAACCCGCTCGGCCGTCCGGTGCGCCGCACCCAGGTACCGGAGGACGTCCGGCACGTCTGGAACCGGATGAACCGCATCATCATCGAGTACATGCTGGAGCAGTACCCCGATCCGGAGCGGCACCTGCTGCTGGCCGGCGAGGCGAGCCTCGACGCCACCTGGCCGCTCACCTCGCCCGGCGTGCCGAGCATCCGCATGCTGCACAACCACTTCATCGTGTTTCCGATGGACGAACTGCGCAGCGCGAAGCCGGCCGATCCGAAGAACCCGAACCTCACCGACGGCGGTCAGCATTCGCTGTTCCAGGCCTACATGCGCGACGTCTACCGTGCCTTCTTCGACGCCGCGCTCGACCTGGAGATCCTCAAACCCGCCAGCGACGAGGACGCACGCATCGACCTCACCGGCTATCCGCAGGGTCTGCCGAGCTGGGAGATCCAGGGCGGCGCGGCGGCGCTCGGCGACGTGCGTTTCTGGAAGGAATACGACGCGGTACTGAAGGGTTTCATCGACTTCTACCGAACGTTCTTCTCGCAGGTATCGAGCCGCAACGCGCCGATATTACCGGACGTGTACTTTCCGGAGCAGGTCGAGGCCGTGCTGCTGTTCGACGACGCCTTCATGGGCACGGCGAAGAAGGTGCGCGAACGCTGCATCAAGGACCCGGCCTACGCCAACGCGATCCGCTGGCAACCGGCCTTCAAGCAGCTCATCTACCGCAACGACGACGGCAAGCTCATCGTCACCATCAGCCAGAACTCCATCGGCAACGCCATCACCGAACTGCTCGGCGTGGTGGTCAGCCGCGTACCGGATGCGGCGGCGTATGAAAGACAGGAACCGGGGCTGATCGAACGTCTGCTGGAAGTACGCCGGCGGTTGATCGAGGCCGATCTCGGCGAAGCGATATCCACCCCCTACTGGGACTGATCTCCGCGGGAGCGGCCTTGCCGCGACAGGCCGTAGCGCCGAACCCGATCGCGGCGGAGCCGCTCCCACGACCACCCGAGAACGCGGCTCCCACACCTCACACCGCACTGCCCAGCCAGAATCCGGCGCTCTTGTCGAGGAACTCATCCCAGGCCATGTAATGCGAGCCGTCGCAGGAGAAGGTCAGGCTGACCATGCCGTTGAAGATGTTGATCGAGGCCGAGCGCAGGTAGATGTATTCGTCGGAGAAACGCAGCGTCTTCATGTTGGCGAGGATGGGTGCGATGGCGACCGCCGGGATGAGTGCATCGGCCGGATAGTCGGTACGCGAGTAGGCGAAACAGACGTCCGGGTCGGACAGCGCCTCGTGCGTGAGGATGCGATAGCGGAACGGGTCCTCCACCACCCACACGGTGGCGCGGCTGCTGGAGAAGTGCAGCACGCACTGGAACATGCCGTGCGCGGTGGCGAGTTCCTCCAGGATCGACATCGCCTGATCGATGTTGCCGTCGAGCAGGCTGTCGACGCGCTGCTGCGCGAACAGCGATCCGCGGATCGCCGCGTCGCCCTTGATCTGACGCCATTGCAGCGGCTCGTCGTAGAGCGGCGCGGTGATCGGCAGGTTGCGCAGGTCGAAGTCGGTACAGACGTAACCGAGCCGCTCGCCGTCGCGCTGCACCACCTGCAACGCGGTCAGCGACGGACGCCGGCCGAGCAGACTGATGTAGGCCTGCGAGAGCAGGAATACGGTGTCGGGACCGGCCTCCAGCATGTAGGGGCGCTGCGAGCGGTCGCGCCCGTAGTGCTCCGGCAGCAGACCGGTGCGCGCCACGTTGTCGCTGACCTGGAAGCCCACGGGATCGACCGCGTACAGGAAGGTGCTGAACGGAATCCGGTCGATGTGTGCGACCAGCACTTCGTCCATCGCCTGGCGGTCGCCCCAAACCGGTGCGATGTCCCGCGCCAGTTCGGCCATCGGCCCGATCAGCGTGCGTTCCAGATCGCGCCGCTGGCTCTGAATGCTCAGTTCCAAGCCTCGTTGCATGCCCTTCTCCGTCTGTCGTTGGATCAGGGCGTATTTTGCACGGCTCGTGCCAAACCGCCATCACGGCGGCATGACATTCGGCATTCATGGGGCCGGACTGCGACCGGGTAGTCAGTCCATCAGATCGAGTTCGACGCCGATGGCGCGCATCCGGTCGGCGCGGTGTTCGATGTAACGCTGGAACTCGGGCTGTTCGCGCCAGGCACCGGAGGCGACATAGTCCAGCGCGGACTGCACGTGGAAGGCGCGTAAAAAACCCTCGGTACGGAAGACCTCGCGGCCCGTGCGATCGAAGAACAGCATGCTGGGTGCATAGTGCACGCCGAGCGAACGTGCCCAGTCGCTGACCGACAGTTCGCGCCCGTCCGGCGTCTGGATCTGATCATTCGACCACATGTCGAGCAGCACGACGTGGAAGCGTTCGAGCAGTTCGCGGCTCTCGGCCCGATCCAGGATGTCCAGATGCAGTTCGTCACAGGCCGCGCACTGCTGCTGTTCGAACGACACCAGCAACGGCCTGTCGCCGCGCTCGATCAGCTCGGCCAGCCGCCACGGCGGCTGCACGAGCTGCGGCTTCACATGCAACATGCCGGTGGCCGGGCGAGGATCGGCGCGCGCGAGGAAGTCCTTGGCCGAGATCTCGCGTTCCTTGTGCAGACCGACATAGTCGAGCGCGACCTCGAAGTGATGCGGCGGGACATACCCGTTCAGGCGCAGCACCACTTCGCCCCGTTCGTCCAGCATCAGCAGCGTGGGCGTGAACTGCACCCGCAGGTCGCGCGCGAAGTCCTTCTCGGTGGTGTGCCGACCCTGCAAGTCCGTCACCTCGCGGTCGCCCCACAGGTTGATGGCGATGGTGTCGAAATGGCGCCGGGTCTTTTCGGCGATGGCGTGCTGGCCGAAGTTGTCGGTCAACAGCTTTTTGCAGTACGGACAGCCGTCCTGATAGAAGTAGAGCAGGAGGCGCCGCCCTTCTGCGGTCGCCTCGCGAATGTCCTCGCGGATGTCGAGAAAGGACTCCTTGAACCACGACGGCGGCTCGTGCCAACCGGGATTGACCATGCCCTCGGCCAGACGTCCTTCGGGGCGGGAATGGTCCTGCGCCGCCGCAACGCCAAGCAGGAGCATCGGACACAGAACCACCAGGTACAGCGACCTATGGATCAGGGCAGCCATCAAGGTTCCTCCGTTCACTGCGGTTTCGAAGGCAGGCTACCGGTGAGGCCGGCGTTCATCTGCACGAAGCGTCATCCGGTTCGACGTACACGGCGGCGAAACCACCGCCGGGCGTACGAAAGTTCGTGGTCTGTCCCTGATACAGGCGTGCGGCGACGAGTTGCACGCGGCCGCGGTAGACGTAATTGCGCAGATCGAGCTTGAGATCGACCTTGCCGCCGTCGACTTCGACGCAGCGCAGCGAGGGTTCGATGCGTTCCTGCGCGACGTAGCCGCCGGACAGGATGGCGGCGAAGGTCGCATGCGTGAGCTTGTCGCCGCGGTACGCGGCCTTGCCGCCGTAGCCGGCCGCCGGCTTGAAGAACAGGCGTTTGCGCGCGGCCCACAGTGCATCGGCCTGTTCCGGCGTCACCAGCCGCGTGTGCGGCACGCCCGCCAGGAGCACGTCGATCGTCGCCGCATCGATGCCGAGCGCGTGCAACGCATCGGCATCCGACAGCAGTGCGAGATTGCGCTTGTCCGCGTACAGCGCATGACCTTGCGGATGCGGCGTCAGCACCACCGCATCGTCGAGCCATGCCGCGCGCAGGGCGGCGTGGACGGATTCGGTCAGATGGAAGTCGGTGACGCGGTTGTACACCATGTCGACCGGCCGGCCATCGACCCGCAAACGGCCGTCACGGCATTCGAGTGCCGCCGCGTCGGCGATCACGGCCTCGACACCGGCCTCGCGCAACATGCGCTGGAACAGCAGGAATTCGGGATGGAGATATTGCCCGGCCGGCGCATCGTCGACGATCGCGACCAGCCCGAGCGGCGCCGCGCCGCGTGCGATCCGCCATTCCTCGCGCAGCATCGCGATCAGGTCGGCCTGCACGACATCGGGCGCGTGCGGCAACGGATGGACGTGCCCCGGACAGCAAACCTTCTGCGCGCGCAGCAGGGCCAGATTGAGCAGGGCGCCGCCGGCATTGGTGTTGATCTCGATCAGACGCGGCCGGCCGGACGCATCCAGGTGAAAGTCGTAGCCGTAGAACGCGCCCGGATTGGGCGGTGTATGACGCGCCGACGCCGGCGCGCGCGCAAGCACCGTCTGGCGATACGTCGGCAATGCGATGACGCGTTCGATCGCGGAGATGACCTCGGCCATGCGGTCGAGCGTCGCCCGGGCCACGTACACCGGCGTGTCGGAGAACAGGTGCGGACGTTCGGCACGCAGACGTTCGACCAGCGCCGGCTCGATGGCGGCGAACGTGCCGTCCAGAATCGTCCCGTCGAGCGAACGACAGGGACAGCGTCGGTTCAGCGTTTCGGAGATCGAGAGCGTCTGTGTCATCGGCGTGTTCCGGCCTGCCGCCATCAGTCCACGACGCTCAGGCCGAGACGCTGGCGCAGTTCGGGCACCAGCCGGCTCCGGATCTCGTCCCGTACCTTCAGGAAGCTCTCCAGCGGTTCGCCGTGAGGATCGTGAAATGGCATGTGCACGGCCGGGATCGGCCGCGGAAACACCGGACAACTCTCCCTCGCGTTGTCGCAGACCGTGACCACCAGATCGATGGACTCGTGCATGACCGCGCCCACGTCCTTGGGATGCAGCCCTTCGGTCGCAAAGCCACCCCGTTGCAGCGCCTCGATGGCACCGTCGGCCACCTTGGGCTGCGGCCGGGTGCCGGCAGAAAGGGCGCGCACCGCCGGCCCGAGGTCGTGATTGACGATCGCCTCGGCCATCTGGCTGCGGCACGAATTGCCGGTGCAGAGAATCAGTACGGTTCGGCTCATGACGACATCTCCGCAGCGCCGGTCGCGGCCGGGCCGGCCAGCCATGCCTCGATCTGCGCCTTGTCCGGTATGCCGCCTGCATGCACCACCTTGCCGTCGACCACCACGCCCGGGGTCGACATCACGCCATACGACATGATGGCGGCGATGTCCTCGACCTTCTCGATCTGCACCGCGACGCCCCTCGCCTGCGCGACATCCTCGATCAGCCTGTAGGTCGTCTTGCAATTGGCGCAGCCACTGCCGAGCACCTTGATGTCTTTCATGTTCGATCTCCCCTCTTCA
>JAQVJI010000099.1 GCA_028695255.1 Chromatiales bacterium
TCATTCGACTTCCTGTGGTTCCTCGTCCTGCGACACGATGCCGGCGGGTATCGTGCGCACGCCCTGCTGTACCGCGAGCACCGCGGCCTCGACGCGCGAATGCACCCCGAGCTTGCGCAGGATCGCCTTCACGTGCAGTTTCACCGTGCCATCCGAGATGCCGAGATTGCGTGCGATCACCTTGTTGCTCTGACCTTCGGCCAGCAGTTGCAGGATTTCGGTCTCGCGTGGCGTGAGGCTGTCGAACGGACCCGGTTCGTCCAACGCCACGGTCTGTCCCTGCACCACGCGGGCGAGCACCGGCGCGAGATCGGGCGCGACCACGGTCTTGCCCTGCACGATGTCGTCGAGGGCGTCGACCAGTTCGTTCGGTTCCATGTCCTTCAGCAGATAGCCCTGCGCGCCGTTGCGCAGCGATTCCACCAGATCGCGTTCCTCGGTACTGGTGGTGAGCATCACGACAGGCATCCTGAGATGGTTCTGACGCAGCCGGCGCAGCACTTCGAGGCCGTCCATGGTCGGCATGCGCATGTCGAGCAGGACGATGTCGGGCGCCAGTTCCTGTGCCATGCGGATGCCGGCCTCGCCGTCGCCGACGGCGCCGACGATGTCGATGCCGCGCCGCTGCAACAGGCCTTCCAGTCCCTCACGGAACAGCGTGTGGTCGTCGATGAGCAGAATGCGGCGGGTCATCCGAGGGCCTGTACGTTGCTGGAGAAGGACATGGGGATCGGTCGCGGGTACTGAAAGCTCAGGCTCATGCGCGTGCCTTCGCCGGGCTCGCTCTCGATCCGGAGTTCGCCGCCGATGCGGGTTGCGCGTTCCTCCATCACGCTCAAGCCGATGTGTTCACCGGGGCCGCCGCTGACCGCGCGCGCGGCCATGCCGCTGCCGTCGTCTTCCACCAGCACCCGGCAGTCGCCCTGCGGCGTTGCGCGCATCATGACGCGCACGTTCTGGGCACCGGCGTGCTTGCGCACGTTGACCAGTGCCTCCTGCACGATGCGCAGGACCTGGGTTTCGTATTCCACCGGCAGCGAACGGACTTTCCATTCCTTTTGCAGATAGACGTTGATGCCGGTTTCACGCCTCACGTCTTCCGCCAGTTCGGCCACCGATTCGACCAGTCCCTGCTGCGCCACCGGTGCGCGGAACTGCGTGATCAACTCCCGCAATTCCGTATTGGCTCGGTTCAGATTGTCCTGGATTACCGATACCTCGCGATGCAGCGCGCCCTCGTCCTGTCCCAGCGATTCGTCCAGCATGCGAACCCGGAAACGCAGGCTGGCCAGGGTCTGCGCCAGCGAATCGTGCAGCTCGTGCGCGAGCCGCGTGCGTTCCTCCATGATGGACAGGCGGTTGGCCTCCTGGTCGAGCCGGGCCTTTTCGATCGCCATGCCGAGATGGCGGCCGATCGAGACGAGCAGCCCGTGCATGTCCTCGTCCAGGTCTTCCGGCCATTCGTCGAGGAACAGGTTGTAGACGCCGAGCGTGCGATCGCGGTATTGCAGCGGTACCGCGATCATCGCGGCCGCGTTCTCGTCGTCCTCCGGCAGCAGGTGATCGACGCGTCCGCACTGTTGCACGTCCACCTTCCACTGCACCTCGCCGTCGGTTGCGACCTGACCGCACAGACATTGGCCGAGCGGCAGCACCTGCCGGCAGCGCCGGCCCGCCGGGTCGAAACCGAGACTGGCGACCAGGCGCATCTGACCGTCCTCGGTGACCAGTCGCGCCGTCGCCGCGCGGGCATTGAGGATGGTCTTGAGGGCATGCAGGAAACGCGTGATGAGATCTTCCACGTCGCGCGAGATGTTGATGCTGGCGGCGACGTCGTAGAGCACGCCCAGGGTGCGCGACTTGAGTTCCTGCTGTTCGGTCTGACGGCGCACTTCGTCTTCCATGCCGCGCGTCAGGCGTTGCAATTGTTCGCTCAGCGCATTGACGTCCTGCGCGAGTTCGGCGAACTCGCCTTCCGGCGGCACCGGGATGCGTGCGGACAGATTGCCGCCGCGCACGCGCTGTGCCCAATGCCGCAGGTGAAACAGGGGCGACACCAGATGGCGGTAGATCAGTACCGGGATGCTCAGCGTGAAGATGAAGCCCCACAACAGGAAGAACGCCTGCAGCACCAGCGCGGAGATGGAACTCCAGGTGGTGAACAGGATCCAGGCATTGATGGCGAGGGCGCACAGAAACGCGATACCCATCGCCACCAGCGGAAGGAACAGACGGTTCTTGACCATGCCACGGGTCTTGTGGCGCCAGCCGATGGCCGGTTGGATCATCCAGGAGGAAAGATCCCGCGGCCCTCGGAAACGCTCGTTGCTCTTGTCTCGTACGGTCATGCTCGGGTCGGCAGAAATGCGGGCCGTGATATCGGATAAGAATACATCACCCTCGTTATCGACGTATCGATTCCGCTGCTGTCGTCGTGGATGAACGCCGACGAGCGAATGGCGTCGGCCATGTAAATGATCAAGCAGGATGTGGAAATGTCACTGGACAGCACACGAGGGCTGGGCTATATCCTGAACGCTTGCAGTGAAGAGCCAATGGCTCCGGATTCCTCACCGTACTTCGTGGCAGAAGGTCGGTGAAAAGTCCGGGCTCGATACGAAGACGGCCGCAGGCCGCATGCGAGGGTGACGATGACCGAAGAAACCCTGGGTGAATGTCTGTCGCGCCACGGCATCAGCCGTCGCAGCTTCCTCAAGTTCTGCACCGTCACCGCTTCGTTGATGGCATTGCCGCCGGGCGCCGCCGCGCAAATGGCCGAGGCGCTCGCGCGCCAGCGGCGGCCTTCGGTGATCTGGCTGTCGTTCCAGGAATGCACCGGCTGCACCGAATCGCTGACGCGTTCCTATGCGCCGTCGCTCGAATCGCTGATCTTCGATTTCATTTCCCTCGACTACCACCACACGCTGTCCGCCGCCGCGGGTCACCAGGTGGAGGCGGCGCTGGACAAGGCCATCGCCGACAACCATGGCAACTATCTGGTGATCGTCGACGGTTCCATTCCGCTCGGCGCCAAGGGCGCCTATTCGACCGTCGCGGGGGTGAGCAACGTCGAGTCCCTGAAGCGGGTTGCGGAAGGCGCGGCGGCGGTGATCGCGGTCGGCACCTGCGCCGCCTACGGCGGACTGCCGATGGCCCAGCCCAACCCCACCGGCGCGGTCGGCGTGAGCGAGCTGGTCAAGGACAAACCGGTGGTCAACGTGCCGGGTTGCCCGCCGATCCCGGAGGTGATGACCGGCGTGCTGGCGCATTTTCTGACCTTCGGCAGCCTGCCCGAACTCGACGTACACGGCCGGCCGCTCGCGTTCTTCGGCGACAGCATCCACAACCGCTGCTACCGGCGGCCGTTCTACGATCAGGGCAAGTTCGCCAAGCGCTTCGACGACGCGGGCGCACGCGCCGGCTGGTGCCTGTACGAACTCGGTTGCAAGGGACCGACCACCTACAACGCCTGCGCCACCGTCAAATGGAACCAGGGCCTGACCTTTCCGATCCAGTCCGGCCACGGCTGCATTGGCTGTTCGGAACCGAACTTCTGGGACAAGGGCAGTTTCTACAAGCCGTTGTCGACGGCCGAGAGCATCGCCGGCGGCGGCATGATCGCGGCCACGACCGTGGGCGTCGCGCTCGGTGCCGGCGCGGCCTGGATATCGCGCAAGCGGCAGGACGACATCGTAGGAGGCAAGTGATGGATTTGTTGACCTTCGCTCGTGGCCCCGCCCTGCAGGCGGCATTCACGATCTTCCTGATCGGCACGTTCTGGCGATTGCTCGGCGTGTTGCTGCTCCGGCGCAAACTCGACCATTCCGAACCACGCCAGCCCGCGTTGGCCGGCGCCTTCAAGGGGCAGATCGCGCACCTGTGGCCCTACCAGCCGTTCGCCTCGCGCGTGATGGCGAGTTATCTGCTCGGCTATGCGTTCCACATCGGGCTGGTGGTGGTGATCTTCTTCTATCTGCCGCACATCCTGTTCATTCAGGACCTGTTCGGCGTGAGCTGGCCGGCGTTGCCGCATGCCGTCGTCAATGCGGTCGGCGGCATCACGCTGATGGCGCTGGTGGCGCTGCTGGTCAAGCGCCTGATGAATCCGGTCACCCGTCTGATCTCCAACTTCGACGATTATTTCACCTGGTTTGTGACGGTTACACCGCTGGTTACCGGCATGCTCGCGGTGGCACAGGTCGGGGCGCGTTACGAGACACTGCTGGCGTTGCACCTGCTGAGTGTGGCGCTGCTCCTGATCTGGTTTCCGTTCGGCAAGCTGATGCATGCCTTCTTCTTCGTCGCCGCGCGTGCGACCACCGGCATGATCTTCGAGCGCAGGGGGACGCATTCATGAGCGGCGACGTGAGCGATACGACCGAACTGCAACCGCTGGATCTGGAATCCAGCCGCGTCAGCGTGCAGATTCCCGCGGTGCGTTACGACCAGCAGGGCGAGATGAGCGACGACGAGCGCATCGGCATCGCGATGCGCAATTTCGTCAAGGACTTCGGCCGCGTCGCCGCCATCTACATGGAATCCTGCGTGCACTGCGGCGCCTGCGCCGAGGCCTGTCACTACTACGTGCAGACCGGCGATCCGCGCTACACGCCGATCTGGAAGCTCGAACCCTTCAAGCAGGCCTACAAGCGCGAGGCCTCGCCGCTGGCGCCCGTCTACCGGCTGCTGAATCTGAAGTCCAAGGTGACGGTGAAACAACTGCGCGAATGGCAGGAACTGATCTACGACTCCTGCACCATGTGCGGGCGTTGCACCATGGTGTGCCCGATGAGCATCGACATCGCGACGCTGGTCGGTCTCGCGCGCCACGGCATGTTCCAGGCCGGACTGGTGCCGCACGAGTTGTGGGCGGTGGCCGAGCGTGCCAAACGCGAAGGCAGCCCGCTCGGCGCCACGGCGCAGGTGTTCGAGGATCGCGTCGACTGGATGGGCGACGAGCACGAGGTCGAGATGCACATGAACGAGGACCAGGCCGATTATCTGGTCACCATGTCCTCGATCGAGATCCAGAAATATCCGGAGTCGATGGCCGCGATCGCCAAGGTGATGAACGCCATCGATGCCTCGTGGACGTTCCACTCCGACGGCTACGAAGCGACCAATTTCGGCATGCTGTCCGGCAACGCCGAGTGGCAGAAGGCGATGACGGTCAAGATCATCGAGACGGCGATCAAGGTCGGCGCCAAGGCCGTGATCCTGCCCGAATGCGGCCATGCCTACGGTGCGTTGCGCTGGCAGGGCGCGAACCAGTACGGCAAGCCGCTGCCGTTCCGCGTCATGCACGTGTCCGAGTTTCTCGCCGAACTGGTGACGAACGGCAGGCTGAAGCTGAATCAGGTCGATCGCTCGGTCACCTTCCACGATCCCTGCCAGGTGTCACGCCGTGGCGGCGCGACCCAGGCCCCGCGCGTCGTGCTCAAGGCGCTCGGCGTCGATCTGCGCGAGATGCAGGACAGCGCCGAATACAACTGGTGCTGCGGCGGTGGCGGCGGTGTCGTGACCATTCATCGTGCCGATGCACTGCGCTACAAGACCTTCGAGATCAAGATGAGACAGGTCAACGAGACCGGCGCCCAGATGCTGCTGTCGACCTGCGCCAATTGCCGTCAGACCTTCGACGACGGTCAGGAACATTTCCACTGGGACAAGACCATGCACAGCCTGCTGGAGCTGGTGGCCGACAACATCGTGGAGACCGAACAATGAGTGGCCAGACCGTCGTCGTCGATCCCGTCACCCGCATCGAGGGACACCTGCGCATCGAGGTCAAGACCGACGATGCCGGCGCCATCACGCATGCCGCAAGCGCCGGCACCATGGTGCGCGGACTGGAGATCATCCTGCAGGGCCGCGATCCGCGTGATGCCTGGGCCTTCGCGCAGCGCATCTGCGGCGTGTGCACGCTGGTGCACGGCATCGCCTCGGTGCGCGCGGTGGAGAACGCGCTGAATTATCCGATCCCGCCCAATGCGCAGCTCATCCGCAACCTGATGATCGGTGCGCAGTACATCCACGACCACGTCATGCACTTCTATCACCTGCACGCGCTGGACTGGGTGGACGTGGTGTCGGCGCTCAAGGCCGATCCGAAGGCGACCTCCGATCTCGCGCAGTCGCTGAGCAGCTATCCGAAGTCCTCGCCCGGCCATTTCGCCGACGTGCAGAAACGCGTCAAGACGCTGGTCGACTCCGGACAACTCGGCATCTTCGCCAACGCCTACTGGGGCCATCCGGCCTACAAGCTGCCGCCGGAGGCGAATCTCATGGCGGTCGCACATTATCTCGACGCGCTGGCCTGGCAGCGCGACGTGGTCAAGCTGCATGCGATCTTCGGCGGCAAGAATCCGCATCCGAACTTCCTGGTCGGCGGCGCGCCGTCGGCGATCAGCATCGATCCCGAGCATCCGGGGCAGGGCAAGGGGCCGCGTTATCGCGGCGGCGTCGGCGCGACTGCCCTCAACGTGGTCGGTCTGCAACAGATCCAGGAAGTCATCAGCTCGATGCGCGACTTCGTGCAGCAGGTCTACGTGCCCGACACCATCGCGATCGCGAGTTTCTACAAGGACTGGTTCCAGCGCGGCGAAGGCATCGGCAATTTCCTCACCTACGGCGATTTCCCGGCCCAGGGTTACGACGATCCCGCGAGCTATCTGGCACCGGCGGGCGCGATTCTCGACCGCGATCTGTCGCGCATCCATCCGGTCGACCTCGACGATCCGGAGCAGATCCAGGAGTTCATCAGCCACTCCTGGTATCGCTACAGCGGCGGCAAGGACAAGGGCCTGCATCCCTACGTCGGCGAGACGCGGCTCGATTACACCGGTCCGCAACCGCCCTACGAACACCTGGACAGCAGCAAGGCCTATTCCTGGCTCAAGTCGCCGCGCTGGCGCGGCAAGGCGATGGAGGTGGGTCCGCTGGCGCGCGTGCTCATGATGTACGCCAGCGGTCACGAACCCACGCGCGCACTGGTCGGCGGCGTTTTGAAACAGCTCGACCTGCCGACCGAGGCGCTGTTCTCGACCATGGGCCGCACCGCCGCGCGCACGCTGGAGAGCGCGATCCTCGCCGACCAGATGCAGGTCTGGTACGACAACCTGGTAGGCAACATCCGCAATGGCGACCTGCGCACCCACAACGAAAAGCTGTGGGACCCTGCCACCTGGCCTGCCGAGGCGCGTGGCGTCGGCCACATGGAGGCGCCGCGCGGCGGACTCGCGCACTGGATCGTCATCAAGGACGGCAAGATCGACAACTATCAGGCCGTGGTCCCGAGCACCTGGAACGCCGGCCCGCGCGACGCCGAAGGCCAGCCCGGTCCCTACGAGGCCGCATTGATGGATCGCCACCAACTGCACGACCCGCATCAACCGCTCGAAATCCTGCGCACCATCCACAGCTTCGATCCCTGCCTCGCCTGTGCCGTGCACACGATGGGGCCGGACGGGCAGGAGATGAGTACCGTCAAGGTGCTGTGACGGTCCGGATGCGGCCCCCGGAACCCGGCGTCGTCGCCCGGTTCCGGGGTTCCCACCATCCGGTATCAGTACGCGGTCCGAAGATGGACCGGACGCACGCACGGGCGGCTACAATGGTGTTCGATGGGTGCCACCGGAGATGCCGATGGGTGGCCTGCATGTGTCGAGAGGGGGCAGCGTGCACACCGGAAACACCAAATACGACGAAACCATTGTCGATACCGCCGTCGCCGACGAGGCGGAGCAGGGCGGCGCGGCCTTTTCCATCCTGGTGGTGGACGACGAGCCCGGCATGCGCAATTTTCTCAAGCGCTCGCTTGAGAAACACTACAGCGTAGTCGAGACGGCGGAGAGCGCTGAAGAGGCGGAGGCGATCTGCCACAGCCGCCACTTCGACCTCATCATCTCCGACATCCGTCTGCCCGGCATCTCGGGCGTGCGCTGGGTGCAGGACCTGCGCGACCAGGGCGGCACCATGACGGTGATCTTCATCACCGCTCACGCCGATCTCGATACCGCCATCGCGGCGTTGCGCGCGGGTGCCGCCGACTTCATCCTCAAGCCGTTCCGCGTCGACCAGTTGCTGGCGGCCGTCGACCGTTGTTTCCAGCAGCAGCAGATGGCGCGTGAGAATTTCGTGCTGCGCCGGCAGGTCAACCAGTGGTTCGCGGTCGAGGGCATGGTCGGGCGCTGCGAGCTCATGACCGGCGTGTGCGACGTCATCAAGCGCGTCGCGCCGATGCGTTCGACCGTGCTGATCGAGGGCGAATCGGGCACCGGCAAGGAGCTGGCCGCGCGCGCGATCCACGTCTGGAGCCATCGCGAGGGGCCGTTCGTGCCGGTCAACTGCGCGGCCTTCTCGGCCGAGCTGCTGGAGAGCGAGCTGTTCGGCCACGTGAAAGGCGCTTTCACGGGTGCGCTCAGCAGTCGAGAGGGATTGTTCACCTACGCCCACGGCGGCACGTTGTTTCTGGATGAGATCGGCGAGATGCCGCTGCCGATGCAGGCCAAGCTGCTGCGCGTGATCGACCAACGCACGATCCGCCCCATCGGTTCCAATCGCGAGACGCCGGTCGACGTGCGCATCATTGCCGCCACCAACCTGCGTCTGGCGGATGAGGTCAAGGCCGGTCGCTTCCGCGAGGACCTGTTCTACCGCCTGAACGTGCTGTCGATCCGCATGCCGACGTTGCGCGAGCGCATCGAGGACGTGCCGCTGCTGGTCGAACATTTCGCTACCAGCCTGGCGGCCGAACTGCGCGTGCCACCGTTACGCATCGATCGCGACGAACTGCGGTGGCTGGGCGGCTATCACTGGCCGGGCAACGTGCGTGAACTCAAGAACGTCATGGAGCGAGCGCTGCTCCTCGGCAAACTCCCGAGCGAGGTGCTGCGCATGCAGTCCCCCGCCACGGATGCCCTGCCGGTCGGAGGTGCATCGCAGGATCTGACCCTGGACGAGGTCGAGCGCAACCACATCTTCGCCATGCTCGATCGCTGCGGCGGTAACAAGTCGGAGGCCGCACGCCGTCTCGGTATCGGCCGCAAGACGCTCGAACGCAAGCTGCACGGCACGACCGAGAACGACGGCGACTGATCTCCGAAGCCATGTCGCACCCCCTGCCCGGGCTGTTCAAGAGTTCCGTTCGCTACAAGCTGCTGGCGCTGGTGTTCTTTCCGATCCTGCTGGTGATGCCGGCGGTGGTCGGTCTGTCGGTCTGGTGGGTGCAGCGCGTCGGCTACGAGCAATTGTTCATCAAGGTCAACACCGACCTCGCCGTCGCGCACGACGTCTTCAACCGTCTGCAACAGGAATACCTCGATGCGCTCGGCAGGCTCGGGGATTCCTACGCCTTTCGCACCGCGCTCGACCGGCAGGACTGGGGCGCGTTGTCGGTGCAGATCGATACCTTGCGTGGAACGCGTGGTTTTTCCTTCCTGCGGCTGAACGACGCTTCGGGCCGGCCTCTGTCGGCGACGGCGGGCAAATCACCTGGACTGCCCGATACGCCATTGCTGCGGGAAGCCGCAGACGGACGACCGGTGACCGGCGTCGAGATATTCGATGGCGGTGCGCTGGCACTGGCAGAGGCGGCGCTTGCCGAACAGGCACGGCTGCCGATCGTTCCGACGCCGCGTGCGCGTCCGACCGATCGCAGTCACGAGGAGCGCGGCATGGTCATGCGCATGTTGTATCCGGTCAAGGCGGGCGATGGTCGCGTGGTCGCGATCCTCGACGGCGGCCTGATGCTCAACCGCAACTTCGATTTCGTCGACCGCATCCGC
>JAQVJI010000100.1 GCA_028695255.1 Chromatiales bacterium
CTTCGCCGCGCGCGAGCAAATGGTCGGCAAGCACGTGACGCACGGGCAGCGGCAACCGGTCCGCATCCTGAAACCGTTCCGAACGCAGATACAGCCAGTACAGGATCTCCGGCCCCTGATCCTGCGCCAGCACCAGCCGCGTCAGACGACGATGGGCCTCCTCGCGCACCGCATCGCTCTGTCCCTCGATCGCCAGTACCGCCAGATAGCCGCGCGCGGTGCGGGGATCGTCGTCGATCAATGCCCCTTCCGCCGCCGCCATCCAGATCTCGTCCTGACCGACCAGTAACTGGGCCTCGTTGCCGAGCGCATGACCCAGCGCCAGATACGCGCCCCACAGCCGTTCGCCATCGAGGCGGAATACGTGGTCGTGCTGCAAATAGCGCTGATGCACCAGCGCGCGTTCGATGAAGTGTGCATACGCGGCGCGATCCTGACGCTGGCGTGCCGCCTCCGCGGCCACATAGCCATAGCGCGCCTGGTCCTGCGGTGCCAGTCCGCCACGTGCCGTTTCACGTTCGACCGCCTGCGCCACCTGCGCCGGCTCCATCACGCCCGAGCGCAACCGGGCAAGCAGCACCAGTGCACGCGCCTCGTGGTCGTCCATGCCGACCAGCACGTCGGGGATCGCCCCCGAGGCGTTGAGCATCAGCTGTACGCGGGCCTGCAACTTGGCGACGTCGGGCGCCTCATCGCCGTAGTCGCGGCGGTAATGCACGAGCGCGGCGCGGGCATCCTCCAGCCGATCCTCCACCAGGTAGCTCTCGATCACCAGCCGGCGCCAGCGCCGGAAGGTCTCGGGATCGGCCGCCTCGGGCGCGGTCCACAGCATGGCGCGCAGCAACTGCCGCATCTTCGCACCTTGTGCAAGCTGCTGATACGCACTCAACTGCTCGTCACGCACCCAGGCGGTGAACGCCAGCGGCAGCCCGTCGGGCAGGGACTCGGCCCGCTGCACCACCCGTTCCCAGCGGCCATCGGCCTGGAGGATCTCGATGCGTGCGCGTTCCCGGCGCACCCAGCGCTCGGGATCGGCAGCGGAGTCGGGCGGCTGACGGTCGAGCAGTCCGAGCGCGAGATCCGGGGCACCCATCAGCGCCATCTGGCGCGCCTCGTCGGCGACGGTGTCGGCCAGCGCGGGACCGGAAACCAGAACTGTGCAGAGTGTCAGGGTCCGTAGCAGGGTCTTCATGGTTCATTGCTCCTGGTTGGGGACGCATCGACGCCGTTCAGCGATGCCTCGGGTACACAGGAAAGCGACGGCGAAAAAAAAACGGGCGACCCGTTGCCGAGCGCCCGTTTTGTCGGTTCGCCTGTTGCGCGAATCGATGGTCCTTAGACGTCTTCCTTGATGCGCGCCGCCTTGCCGGTCAGGCCACGCAGATAGTACAGCTTGGCGCGACGCACCTTGCCGCGGCGCTTGACCTTGATGTCGGCGATCGCCGGGCTGTAGGTCTGGAACACGCGTTCCACGCCTTCGCCATGAGAGACCTTGCGCAGCGTGAAGGCCGAGTTCAGGCCGCGGTTGCGGCGGGCGATCACCACACCCTCGAAGTCCTGGAGACGCTCGCGGTCGCCTTCCTTCACCTTGACCTTGACCACCACGGTGTCGCCCGGCGTGAAATCGGGCACTTCGCGGTTCATCTGCTCCGCTTCCAGTTGCTGAATGATGTTGCTCATGATTTAAGACCTCGATCAGTCAATCCCGTCCGCCTGCCATCTCGGCAAGTTCTTGCAGGTATTCGTCCAACAATTTTCGATCCCGTTCATCCAGCACCCGCCCGGCCAGCAGGTCGGGGCGCCGCTGCCAGGTGCGGCCGATGGCCTGCTTGCGACGCCAGCGCTCAATCTGCGCATGGTGTCCGCCCAACAGCACCTCCGGCACGCGTCGGCCCTCGATCTCCTCGGGCCGCGTGTAATGCGGGCAGTCCAGCAGGCCGTCCATGAAGGAGTCCTGCTGCGCCGAATCCTCGTCGCCGAGCGCGCCCGGCTGCAATCTCGCACAGGCGTCGATCAGCACCATCGCCGCCAGTTCGCCGCCGGACAACACGTAGTCGCCGATGGACCATTCCTCGTCGACATCCCGTTCGACCAGACGCTCGTCGATGCCTTCATAGCGACCGGCCAGCAATATCACGCGCTCCATGCCCGCGAAACGTCCGACCGCATCCTGATCCAGCACCCGGCCCTGCGGGCTCAGGTAGATCACCGGTGCCTCGGTACCGGCGGCGCGCGCATCGCGAATGGCGCCTCGCAACGGCTCGACCTTCATCACCATGCCGGGGCCGCCGCCATAGGGCCGGTCGTCCACGGTACGATGGCGGTCGTGGGTGTAGTCGCGCGGGTTCCAGGTATGCACCTGCAACAACCCCTGCTCCACCGCCCGTCGCGGAATGCCACTCGCCGTCACGGCCATCACCAGTTCGGGGAACAGGGTAATGACATCCACCCGCATCGTTCCACCCCGGACGGCAGACCGTCACGCAATATTCAAAAATCCGGGTCCCAGTCGACCTTCATCTCGCGCCGTTCGAGGTCGATCTCGTGGATCACCGAACCGCGCAGGAAGGGAATGAGCCGTTCCCGCTCACCCTTCACGACCAGCACGTCGTTGGCGCCGGTCTCGAACAGATGATCGACCGTGCCGAAATCGACGCCTTGCAGGTTCGACACCCGCAGGCCCTCCAGGTCGGCCCAGTAATACTCCCCAGACTCCAGGGGCGCGAGTTGCTCCCGGCGTACCGCCAGGTCCGCACCGATCAGGCTCGCCGCCGCATCGCGGTCGTCGAAGCCGTCGAGCCGGAGGACCACACCCTTGCCCTGGGCCTGCCCGTCCGCCACGTGCATCGCCCGCCATTCCTGTCCGCGCCGGACGTACAACGGATCGTAGCGGACGATATTGTCGCGCGGCGCCGTGTGGGAGAACACCTTGACCCAGCCGCGGATGCCGAACAGGCCGGTGATCCGCCCGAGCACCACCATGTCCTGCCCGCTCATCGGCGCAGGCTCAAGGTACGGCTGCCGGAAATCAGGCAGCCTGCTGCTTGCGGAATTCCTTGAGCAGCGCGCCCACGCGGTCGGAGGTCTTGGCACCGTTGGAGAGCCAGTGATCCACACGCGTCTGATCCATGTGCAGACGCACTTCCTGCCCACGCGCGACCGGATTGAAATACCCGACCCGCTCGATGTGACCGCTGTCCCGCCGGCTGCGGGAATCGGTCACCACGATGTGGTAAAAGGGCAATTTCTTGGCGCCACCACGGGCGAGTCGAATCGTAACCATCAGCCGTCAGCCTTGTTTACCGTTGGTATTCGTTGAGGGGTTGCCCCCGAAGAAACGCGCAATTATACCGATCGGGCGCCCACAGGCAAGCCTTGATGACAAAAGCTCAAGGGGCGGTCGCCGTCAGAACGGCATGCCTCCGCCCGGCAGGCGCCCCTTCATCGCCCGCATCAGGCGCTGCATGCCGCCGCCCTTGGAGAACTGCTTCATCATCTTGCCCATCTGGAAATGCTGCTTCAGAACGCGGTTGACGTCCTGCACCTGGGTGCCGGAACCGTCGGCGATGCGTCGCTTGCGCGAGCCCTTGATCAGGTCCGGATTGCGGCGCTCCTTCGGCGTCATGGAATTGATGATCGCCACCATGCGGCGCATCTCGCGGTCTCCGGCATCGCCGGCGGCGGCATCGGCCATCTTCGCGCTCATGCCGGAACCAAGCCCAGGCAGCTTGTCGACCAGTGCGCCGACCCCGCCCAGCTTCTGCATCTGCATCAACTGGTCGCGCAGGTCTTCGAGGTCAAAACCCTTGCCCTTCTTGATCTTGCTCGCAAGCTTGGCGGCCTTTTCCTGATCGACCTGGCGCGACGCCTCCTCCACCAGCGACAGCACGTCGCCCATGCCGAGGATGCGCGAGGCGACGCGTTCGGGATGGAACGGCTCCAGCGCGGCCGATTTCTCACCCACACCCATGAATTTGATCGGCTTGCCGGTGATGTGGCGTACCGACAGCGCCGCACCGCCGCGGGCGTCGCCGTCGGTCTTGGTCAGCACCACGCCGGTCAGCGGCAGCGCCTCGTCGAAGGCGCGCGCGGTGTTGGCGGCGTCCTGACCGGTCATGCTGTCGACCACGAACAGGGTTTCGACCGGTTCGATCGCCGCGTGCAGACGCTTGATCTCGGCCATCATTTCGGCGTCGATGTGCAGCCGGCCGGCGGTATCGACGATCAGCACGTCGCGGAAACGGCGCTTCGCCTCGTCGCGCGCGGCCTGTGCGATCGCAACCGGGTCCTGTTCCGGGCTGCTCGGGAAGAAGTCCGCGCCGACCTCGCCCGCCAAAGTCTCCAACTGCTTGATCGCCGCCGGGCGGTAGACGTCGCAGCTCACCACCATCACGGACTTGTTCTGGCGCTCCTTCAGGAATCGCGCCAGTTTGCCGACGGTGGTGGTCTTGCCCGAGCCCTGGAGGCCCGCCATCAGAATCAGTGCCGGCGGCTGCACGTTGAGCCTGAGGCCCTCGTTGGCCTCGCCCATGACATGCACCAGTTCGTCGTTGACGACCTTGACCAGCACCTGGCCCGGCGCGAGGCTCTTCATCACCTCCTGGCCGAGCGCCCGCTCGCGCACGCGTTCGATCAGCTCGCGCACCACCGGCAGCGCCACGTCGGCCTCCAGCAGCGCCATGCGCACCTCGCGCAACGCGTCCTTGATGTTGTCCTCGGTGAGCCGCGCCTGGCCGCGCAGACGCTTGATGGTGCCTTGCAGGCGTTCGCTGAGACTGTCGAACATGGAATCGGTGTCGTCGGGAATGAAGCGGGCACCGATTATACCCCGCCGCCGATCCGCAGGAACGCAGCGGAATGGCCGAACAAGTGTTTCCTTGGCGGGGCGGGCTGTGTAATCATCCTCGCATCCATCGATCCATCACCTTTCCATGTCCTCGATCCTGGGCCTACTCGCCACCCTTCTGTATCTCGCCGCGACCGGCCGGTTGATCTACGTCCTGAACCGCGCCAGCCACGTCCAGCAGACGCCGGCCCGCCCCCCGCTGATCACCCTGTGGGGTACGGCGGTGGTGCTGCACGCGCTGGTGCTGGCAACGGAGATCTTCACGCCGACCGGCCTGAGTCTCGGCTTCTTCCATGCATTGTCGATGGTCGCCTGGCTGATCGCGCTGATCCTGCTCGTCGCCAGCCTGCGCCGGCCGATGGAAGTGCTGGGCGTCGCGCTGCTGCCGTTCGCCGCGGTCGCATTGGCGCTCGGCATGGCATTTCCGCAGGCGACGTTGATCTCCAACCTGATGGACCCCGGACTCAAGGCACATATCCTGCTGTCGCTGCTCGCCTACAGCCTGCTCATGATCGCCGCCTTCCAGGCCATTCTGCTGGCGACCCAGAACCGGCACCTGCACAACCATCATCCGGGCGGTTTCGTGCGTGCGCTGCCGCCGCTCCAGTTCATGGAGTCGCTGCTGTTCCAGGTCATCGGTCTCGGCTTCCTGCTGTTGTCGGCAAGCCTGGTCACGGGCTTCATGTTTCTCGACGACATCTTCGCCCAGCATCTGGTCCACAAGACGGCGTTGTCGATCGCCGCCTGGTGCCTGTTCGCGCTGTTGCTGTGGGGGCGCTGGCAGTTCGGCTGGCGCGGACGCATCGCCGTGCGCTGGACATTGGGCGGCTTCGTCGCGTTGATGCTCGCCTACTTCGGCAGCAAGCTGGTGCTGGAACTGCTGCTGCAACGCTGACCCGCAAAGATCGTCCCCCTTGGCTGACGTTCCCTTAAGCATCCTGTTTCTCGCGCTGCTGCTGCTGCTGCTGTGCTCCGCGTTTTTTTCGGGCACGGAAACGGCGCTGATGGCGCTCAACCGCTACCGCATGCAGCACATGGCCGATGCCGGCCACCGCGGCGCAACACTGGCGCGGCGCCTGCTGGCGAAGCCGGACCGCCTGATCGGCGTGATCCTGCTCGGCAACAATCTGGTAAACATCCTCGCCACCCAGCTCGCGACCTACATCGGCTATCGCATCCATGGCGACGTCGGCATCGCCATCGCCACCGGCACACTGACTCTGGTATTGCTGATCTTCGCCGAGGTGGCACCAAAGACGTTCGGCGCACTGCATTCCGAGCGCATTGCCTACCCGGCATCCTACGTCTACGTGCCGCTGCTGTTCGTGGCCTATCCGCTGGTTTGGTTGATCAACCTGTTCGCCAACTCGGTACTGCGCCTGCTCGGCATGCAGGCCGAAGACATCAGCCGCCAACCGCTGTCGACGGAAGAGCTGCGCACGGTGGTGTCGGAAACCTCCGGTCTGCTCCCGAACAAGCATCAGCGCATGCTGCTCAACATCCTCGATCTGGAACGCGAGACGGTCGAGGACATCATGGTGCCGCGCGGCGACATCGTCGGCATCGACCTGGAAGAGGACTGGGACGAAATCCTGCGTCAGCTCGTCAACAGCGCCTACACGCGCATGCCGGTGTATACCGGATCCATCGACCATGCACTCGGCTTCGTGCACCTGCGCAAGATCATGCCGCTGTTGTACAACGACGAACTGACGCCGGAAAACCTGCGCGAGTCCCTGCTCGATCCTTACTTCATCCCCGAGGGCACGCCGCTCATGCGGCAGTTGGTAAACTTCCAGCGCGAGCGCCGGCGCATCAGCCTGGTGGTCGACGAGTATGGCGACATCCAGGGTCTCGTGACGCTGGAGGACCTGCTGGAGGAAATCGTCGGCGAGTTCACCACCGATCCGTCCGAAATCGCGCCCGAACTCACGCCGCAGGAAGACGGCAGTTATCTGGTCGACGGCGGCATGCACCTGCGCGATCTCAATCGTGCGCTCGGTTGCAATTTCGGTCTCGATGGTCCGCGCACGCTCAACGGCCTGATCCTCGAACACCTGGAGACGATGCCGGAGCCGAACAGCAGCGTATTGATCGCCGGCTATCCGATCGACATCGTGCAGGTAAAGAACAACATGGTGAAGACCGCGCGCATCGGAGCGCCCTTGCCAAACCGGGACGACGGCAACGAGGGATCGTCTTGAGCAAGATCAAGACGCTCTATCACTGCACTGCCTGCGGCGCCGCGCATCCGAAATGGAGCGGCCAGTGCGGCGAATGCGGCGCCTGGAACACGCTCGAAGAGACCGTCGCCGCCGCACCCGCCAAGGGCCCGCCGCGCTTCGCCGGTTACGCAGGTCAAAGCCGCGTGCGCAACATGGCGGAGGTCCCGCTCGAAGCCGAACCGCGCACGGCCACCGGCATCTCGGAACTCGACCGCGTGCTCGGCGGCGGTCTGGTGCGCGGCTCGGTGGTGCTGATCGGCGGCGATCCCGGCATCGGCAAGTCGACGTTGCTGTTGCAGGCGCTGACCCACATGCAACCTGGTGCGTTGTACGTGACGGGCGAGGAATCGCTGCAACAGGTGACGCTGCGCGCGCGCCGTCTGGGTCTTCCCTGCGACAACCTGGGCCTGCTGACCGAGACGCGCGTGGAACAGATCCTCGCCTGCGCCGAGCAGGAAAGGCCGCGCGTGATAGTGATCGATTCCATCCAGACCATCTACACCGACGCGCTGCAATCCGCGCCCGGCTCGGTGGCGCAGGTGCGCGAGAGCGCCGCCGTGCTGGTGCGCTACGCCAAGCAGACCGACACAGCGCTGTTCCTGGTCGGCCACGTCACCAAGGAAGGCACGCTCGCCGGCCCGCGCGTGCTCGAACACATGGTCGACACCGTGCTGTATTTCGAGGGCGATCCGGGCGGGCGCTATCGCGTGCTGCGTGCGGTGAAGAACCGCTTCGGCGCGGTCAACGAACTCGGCGTGTTCGCGATGACCGACGCCGGTCTCAAGCCCGTCGCCAACCCGTCGGCGATCTTCCTGTCGCGCCACGAGACCGCCGTACCCGGCAGCGTGATCCTGGTGGCGCGCGAGGGCACGCGGCCGTTGCTGGTCGAGGTGCAGGCGCTGGTGGCCGAAAGCCATGCCGCGAATCCGCGGCGCATCTGCGTCGGCCTGGAACAGAACCGGCTGGCGATGCTGCTCGCCGTGCTGCATCGCCACGGCGGCATCGCGCTCTACGATCAGGACGTGTTCGTCAACGTGGTGGGCGGCGTGCGCGTGGGCGAGACGGCGGCCGACCTGCCGCTGCTGCTCGCGGCCCTGTCGAGCTTTCGCGACCGCCCGCTGCCGCAGGACCTCGCAACCTTCGGTGAAGTCGGTCTGGCAGGCGAGATCCGCCCCGTGCCGAGCGGCGACGAGCGCGTGCGCGAGGCCGCCAAGCATGGCTTCAAGCGCATCATCCTGCCCGAGGCCAACGCACCGAAAAAGGCCCCGCAGGGCGTCGAGATCATCGCCGTGCGCCGGCTCGCCGAGGCGATCGAGCAGCTGTGATCGCATGCCGGGCGCCAGCGCACGCGATGGCAAAGTGTCGATGCAGTGCCACGCCCCGGTCGCGGCTGCCGCCGCGCCTACGCATCGCGGTGCGGAAACGAACGCCGCAGCCACCCAAAACCGATCCTTGTAGGAGCCGAGCCCCCTCGGCGACCGCGGCCAGACGAAGCCGCCTTGCCCACCGTCATCGCCCGGAGGGCCGGGCTCCTACGCATCGCGGTGCGGGAACGGACGCCGCAGCCACCCGAAACCGATCAGCGCCAGCAGCCCCGCCAGCATCAACAGCGTCCACTCCGCGAGCGTCGGGATCGCCGCCGGATCCGGATCGTCCTGCGCCTGGGCCTGATCGTCAAAAGCGCCAAAGGACTGTCCGCTACGCACAAGACGGACTCGGCTGGTAACGGACTTACCGCCGGCGCTGGTGTAGCCACTGTCGAAGAGGACGCGCCATGCGTTGGCCGGACCGGGCGCATAGGTGGTCGAGGTCCAGTACCAGCTCGACGGCGTGTTGGGGAAGGCCGTGACGTCGATGGTGGGGTCGGTCGCCTTCGTGATGTCCACCAGCGACTCGAGTTCGGTACGATTCGGCAGGCGCCAGTCGTTGAAGCCCTTGTAGTTCGCTGCGTTCGCGGTCACCGCCACACCGAGGGCATCCGCCCATGTGTGCGTGCTCGCGCTGCCGGTCGAGCAGTCGGTATCGTTGCTCTGACCCCAGGAGCACTTGTCCCATATGAGGCCGGTCACGTCGTCGGTCACCGTCCCGTCGCCGTTGTCGTTGAAGGCCGCGAAGGCCGGAGGTACGAACAGCAGAAACGCCAGGGCGAGCGCCGGGCACAGTGAATGGAAGCGGGTCATGAGGCACCTCGTCGGGTTGCAAGAAAGGGTGAGCGGGATTCGGCGGCCGGGCACCAGACCAACAACAGCGAGCGGCGCCTGAAGCCGGTCCGGAAATGGCCGTGCTGCCCGACCAGCACATGCGCCTGGCCGGTGCGCTTCAGATGCCGGCGCAGGGCCGGCAGATGGTCGGGGTGGATTTCGAGACAGGGGCCGAGACCGGGGTGGTGGATCGGCTTGCCTGCGTCAGCACCCGCGACGTCGGGGGGCGTCGTGGGAGCGGCTGTGCCGCGATGGGATTTGGCGCACCTCACAGTCGCGGCACAGCCGCTCCCACGAACAGGGAGGGCGTGCCGATCCTCGTAGGAGCGGCGGCAGCCGCGATGACGCGGTTCGGCCGCAGTGCCGCACCCGTCGCGGCTGCCGCCGCTCCTACGGGCGTGAATGGCCACGTCTGCATGTCTACCCTGATCGGCGGCC
>JAQVJI010000101.1 GCA_028695255.1 Chromatiales bacterium
CGTATGCCGTCGGGTCTCCTGCAAGTGGTCGAAACGACGCGCAGCGTGAACCTGGCGAACCCACTCGATCCCCTGAGCCTCCAGACGCTGCAAGAAGTGACGCGCATCAACGGCCAGTCCTACACCACGCACTACGACGCCGATACGCGCACGGCCACCAGTGAAACCCCTGCCGGCCGGCGCCATACCCAGGTGCTGACGGCCGAAGGCCGGACCGCCATGTCCATGATCGAAGGTCTCGCCTCGATCAATTATCAATACGACGCCCGCGGCCGCGTGACCCAGGCCACCGTCGGCAGCGGCGCCGCTGCTCGCAGCGTAGTGCTGGGCTACCACGACACAGGCACGCAGTCCGGCTGGCTTGCGACCCTGGACGACCCGCTGGGTCGGCGCAGCCGCTACGACTACGACGCCGCCGGCCGCCTGATCCGCGAGCAATACCCAGACGGCCGCGAAGTGCGCTACCAATACGACCCCAACGGCAACCTGATCGCCCTCACGCCGCCGGGCCGCAGCGCGCACGTGTTCGAATACACCCCGGTCGACCTCGAACAGAGCTACAGCCCGCCCGACCTCGGCGGCGTACAGACCATCACCCGCCACCACTACAACCGCGACAAACAACTCACCCGCATCGAACGCCCGGACGGCAGTCAGATCATCCACGCCTACAACGGCGGCGGCCAGCTCACCGGCACCACCATCGCCCGCGGCAGCTACCAGTACGCCTACCACCCGACCAGCGGCCAGTTGACCGGCATCACCGCCCCGGACGGCAACACACTCGCCTACGCCTGGGACGGCTTTCTCCCCATCGGTGAAACCTGGAGTGGAGCGATCAACGGCACGGTCGACCGGAACTACGACGACAACTTCTGGCTCACGTCCCTGAGCGTCGACGGGAACGCCACGACCTACGCCTACGACGCCGACGGCCTGCTCACCCAGGCCGGAAGCCTCGACCTCGCGCGCAGCCCCGAGCACGGCCTGCTCACCGGAACCACCCAGGGCAGCGTCACCACCAGCCACAGCTACAACGCCTTCGGCGAACCGACCGAAACCAGCGCCACCATAGGCGCAACAGCCACCGCAACCCACAGCTACACCCGCGACGCCCTCGGCCGCATCACATCGATCACCGAAGTCATCGACGGTGTTACCACCACCCACAGCTACAGCTACGACCCGGCCGGCCGCCTGATCGCCAGCACGCGAAACGGCGTCACCACCACCTGGAGCTACGACCAGAACGGCAACCGCACGCACCGGAATGGCAGCCTGATCGCGACCTACGACGCCCAGGATCGAATACTGACCCACGGCGGAAACAGCTACAGCCACACCACGGCCGGTGACCTCAAGACCAAGGTAACCGGCGGTACGACCACCACCTACGACTACGACGAATACGGCAACCTGCTCCAGGTCACGCTGCCGGGCGACCTCACCATCGACTACCTGATCGACGGCCGCAACCGAAGAATCGGCAAGCAGATCAACGGCACCCTGGTCCAAGGCTTCCTGTACCAGGATCAACTCAACCCGATCGCAGAACTGGACGGCAGCGGCAACGTTCGGAGCCGCTTCGTGTACGGCGACAAGCCGAACGTGCCGGCGTACCTGATCCGGGACGGAAACACCTACCGGATCATCTCCGACCACCTGGGCAGTCCGAGGCTGGTGATCGACGTCGTAACCGGCGAGATCGTCCAGCGCATCGACTACGATGCCTGGGGCAACGTCACGAACGACACCAATCCGGGATTCCAGCCGTTCGGTTTTGCGGGAGGTATCTACGACCAACACACGAAGCTGGTCCGGTTCGGGGCGCGGGACTATGATCCGGAGACGGGACAGTGGACTGCGAAGGACCCGATTAAATTCAAGGGTGGGGATGCGAATCTTTACACCTATGTTATTAATGATCCTGTTGGGTTGATTGATCCTAATGGTATGAAATGGGTGCCATGCAAAGATATATCTAATGCGGAATGCTGGGTGCCAGATCCGAGTGAAGACAACAACGAGATATGCGCTGTACCAGGATGTAAAGATCTTCCTTTTTTGATTCCACCAGACCTTCGCCCTGCACCACAGGTAGATTGTGAACAGTGTAAGTTTGTTTGTGCATTGGCAACGACGTTTGGCCCAGGTCCATTTCTGCCAACATCAGCGAAGGATATTGGCGAATGGCTGATAGGTGCGATATCGTCAGATATTGTGTGTGATATTGTATGTAGTGATAAATGTGGGCCGTCATGCAAATAGGTATTTCATAGATAATGAGAATTAATTTATTTTACAAAAAGTGTCCTGTGTGTGGTTGTTGTATTTCTGTATTTATGGTTGGAGACAAATTCTTGTGCTCAAGTTGTGGTGCTGAATTAAGATCTAACAGTGGTGAGAGTTTTGTGATATCTATATTGCTATGTGGGGCTCTCGTATTTCCATTAATTCATGTGGCCAACTATGTGTTGGAAGCAGTTGGTGTGTCGGTCGGAGGGTATGTTAAAGGCCGATTTTTGTTGGGGGGGCTTCTCGGAGGTGTGATTTTTTTTGTAAGGCCACTTTTTGTTCGTGTGTGGAAGGAATAGTGATTGGAATGGGCGGATTCAAGTCGCAAGTGCATCGCGAAGTGCTTCAGCGAAGACATCGTAAGGTGACTGGTATTGAAGGCATTTGCGCGGTCTCTGATTGATCTTCATGACGACCTCTTCAACCTGCGCATTGGTTACTTTACGGAAGTCGGTACCCTTGGGGAAGTAACGCCGAATCATCCCGTTGACCTGTTCGTTGGCGCCTCGTTGCCAAGGCGCATGCGGACGTGCGAAGTAGACCGCCATGCCTTTGTCCCGTGCAATGATCTCGTGACCTGCATTCTCCGTTCCGTTGTCGAGCGTCAGGGTCTGGCACAGACCCCTCGGTACCCAGCCGAGCAGTCGTTGCGTCACGCTTGTGAAGGTCGTGGCCTGCTTGTTCCAGGCCCGGCCCGCCACCAGGAAGCGCGTGGTTCGTTCAATGTGCGTGACCAGACCGCCACGATTCTTTCGACTCACCACCATGTCGCCCTCCCAATCGCCGACGCGGATTCGTTGATCCACGATCGGCGGCCGTTCGCAGATATCGATCCGGTTGGTAATCCGGCCGCAGGCGGGCAAACGGCTTCGGTACGACCGGCGGCGAGGGCGGTGCTGCCACAGGTGGCGATGCAACTGTCCGCCGTGGCTCGCATCCCGGTATACCCACTGATAGATCGTCTCCGGGCTCACTCGCATGTCTGCGGACTTCGGGAAATCCAGGCGCAGGCGGGCACTGATGATCTCGGGCGACCACTCCCGTGCCAGACCGGCCAGGACCACAGATCGCAGCCGCTGGTTGTCGTATCGAACCTGATGGCGTGGACAGCGGCTGCGGTCCTCCGCCTGCTGTTGTGCATCACTGGCTTGGTACTGTCCCAATTGGCTGTTACGCCGCCATTCACGGGAGATGGTGCTGGGGCTGCGACCCAGGGTCTGCGCGATGGCGGCAAAGGACTGTCCCGCTTGGTGGGCGTGCTGTATCACCTGCCGTTCTTCGGCGTTAAGATGCTGGTAGGGCATTGTGGGCTCCGGCTCGGATGTGGTCTCGACAACTTCATCCTACCAGCCAGGCTCACAGTGCCCGCCTCTTCACCCTGCCTGTGCACTTGGAACTGGAGTCCGCCATCAATGTGAGCCGACCAATGTTCCTGTATGCTGTGATAGTGGGCTGGCGAAATGTCTGGCTGATACTGGTCCCGGTACAACTATATTATCGTGTATTATGGCAAGTCGTGGTGACTTGAATAAACTGTCCTCGTGCTTGTATGGTAGTGTGGACTTTGGGGCCTGCTTCGTAAAACACTGTTCGCCTGACAAGTGTGATAATTATTGTCCGTAGCCTGCGAATTCTATGTTGGTTGTTCTTGTATGAGACTAAATTTTTCGTGCAACCTTAATGTGTCTGGTGTGTATAACTATTTATTTAGGGTTTTTGTCCTATTTGCTTGCGTCATATCTGTTCATGTGGCATCGTTCTTGTGTGATGATTGCGTGTATGACTATGACTCTGTTGTCGGATACTTTGTATTTTCTATTATGATTGTCATTGATTTCATTGTTGCGTTGTTGTCATTATCTCTATTTCGCAGGCTTTTTATTGCGTTTTTGTGTCTTGCTGCATTCGACCTATTTTCTCACATATTATTTAATATGTTTCTGGTGATTTTTCGTGTGGTGGGTAGTGCTGGTTCTGGTGAGTCATATGGATTCTATTTTTATGGTTTACTGGTTTCGTATTTCGTGACGTTATGGGTTCCATTTTTGATCTCTTGGTTGGCGTATAAGTGCTACTCGAAGAGTGTGCGGTTCTCCGCCGATCATGCCGCGGCCTGACCGTTTCCAAGCGGTCCGCGAGACGATCTGCTGGGCTACCACGACACAGGCACGCAGTCCGGCTGGCTTGCGACCCTGGACGACCCGCTGGGTCGGCGCAGCCGCTACGACTACGACGCCGCCGGCCGCCTGATCCGCGAGCAATACCCAGACGGCCGCGAAGTGCGCTACCAATACGACCCCAACGGCAACCTGATCGCCCTCACGCCGCCGGGCCGCAGCGCGCACGTGTTCGAATACACCCCGGTCGACCTCGAACAGAGCTACAGCCCGCCCGACCTCGGCGGCGTACAGACCATCACCCGCCACCACTACAACCGCGACAAACAACTCACCCGCATCGAACGCCCGGACGGCAGTCAGATCATCCACGCCTACAACGGCGGCGGCCAGCTCACCGGCACCACCATCGCCCGCGGCAGCTACCAGTACGCCTACCACCCGACCAGCGGCCAGTTGACCGGCATCACCGCCCCGGACGGCAACACACTCGCCTACGCCTGGGACGGCTTTCTCCCCATCGGTGAAACCTGGAGTGGAGCGATCAACGGCACGGTCGACCGGAACTACGACGACAACTTCTGGCTCACGTCCCTGAGCGTCGACGGGAACGCCACGACCTACGCCTACGACGCCGACGGCCTGCTCACCCAGGCCGGAAGCCTCGACCTCGCGCGCAGCCCCGAGCACGGCCTGCTCACCGGAACCACCCAGGGCAGCGTCACCACCAGCCACAGCTACAACGCCTTCGGCGAACCGACCGAAACCAGCGCCACCATAGGCGCAACAGCCACCGCAACCCACAGCTACACCCGCGACGCCCTCGGCCGCATCACATCGATCACCGAAGTCATCGACGGTGTTACCACCACCCACAGCTACAGCTACGACCCGGCCGGCCGCCTGATCGCCAGCACGCGAAACGGCGTCACCACCACCTGGAGCTACGACCAGAACGGCAACCGCACGCACCGGAATGGCAGCCTGATCGCGACCTACGACGCCCAGGATCGAATACTGACCCACGGCGGAAACAGCTACAGCCACACCACGGCCGGTGACCTCAAGACCAAGGTAACCGGCGGTACGACCACCACCTACGACTACGACGAATACGGCAACCTGCTCCAGGTCACGCTGCCGGGCGACCTCACCATCGACTACCTGATCGACGGCCGCAACCGAAGAATCGGCAAGCAGATCAACGGCACCCTGGTCCAAGGCTTCCTGTACCAGGATCAACTCAACCCGATCGCAGAACTGGACGGCAGCGGCAACGTTCGGAGCCGCTTCGTGTACGGCGACAAGCCGAACGTGCCGGCGTACCTGATCCGGGACGGAAACACCTACCGGATCATCTCCGACCACCTGGGCAGTCCGAGGCTGGTGATCGACGTCGTAACCGGCGAGATCGTCCAGCGCATCGACTACGATGCCTGGGGCAACGTCACGAACGACACCAATCCGGGATTCCAGCCGTTCGGTTTTGCGGGAGGTATCTACGACCAACACACGAAGCTGGTCCGGTTCGGGGCGCGGGACTATGATCCGGAGACGGGACAGTGGACTGCGAAGGACCCGATTAAATTCAAGGGTGGGGATGCGAATCTTTATGGGTATGTGCTCAATGATCCGGTGAATTGGGCGGATCCGGATGGGATGCGTATTAGAAATATCCCATGGAGAGATATCCATCCACTATTGGAGGATCTTAATGACCCGCGACCTTACTGGAAAAAACCGAGGCCATCGAATGAATGTTCATGTTGGGATGATAGGTCATCGGTCAGTGATGTTATTAACTCGCATATGTCGTGCGGCCTCGATTGGCAACCAAACGACTATTATGATAGGAATTCGAGGTCAAGAGCATGTTCATGCCGGCAATAAATATCGTGTTGATATTTAGGATTGCTGTCATCTTATCCGCATCATCCTATGTCGCTTGGTATGTATATCCAATGTTCTCAAATGACTCGCCAAATGGCTCATATGGCGGATATGATGTATTGGTTCCATGGTACATTTATGTCATATATTTTGTTGCTTGGATAGTTTGTTCTGTGGCCATGTTTATGTTGCGCCTATGGGCTAGGCATTTGTTTGTTATGTTAATCATTATCTCAATTGCTATGACATTGATGTCTGGGTACGCCATTTATTCTCCAGTAGAGCATTTTTTGTTGTATGTTGGCCTATTATGTGATGGGTTTATCATTGGATTGGCTTATTACTCGAAAGTTGGCGAAATGTTTTCGTAGTCGGATGACGCCGAGAAGACAACGAGTCCGGCGCACGAACAGGGCGATTGTTCTGACGTGGGGGATCAGTTCGTGGGCAGATGAAAGCGGTAAGTGTTCCGCCCGCCCTGCTTGGCGAGGTACATCGCTTCGTCGGCGCGGTTCAGGAGTTGTTCCGAGGTCCCTGCATGTTCCGGATACAGTGCGATGCCGACCGATGCCGACACGCGAACCCGCGCATCATTGACGTCGAACTCGGCCGAGAGTTGATCGAGTATCTTCGAGGCGACGCGTTCGGCCGCATGTGGTTTCGGGATGTGATGCAGGATGACGGCAAATTCGTCGCCGCCCAGTCGCGCCACGGTGTCGCTTTCCCGCACGGTCGCCGTCAGTCGTTCGGCGACCTGATGCAGCACGCGGTCTCCCGCCTCGTGTCCGTGGCGGTCGTTGATGTCCTTGAAGCCGTCGAGGTCGACGTACAACAGGGCGACGAGATGCCCAAGCTCGTCGGCATCGCTCAACGCCTGTTCGAGACGCGCGCGGAACAGCTCGCGATTCGGTAGTCCGGTCAGGCCGTCGAAGTTGGCCTGATGCCAGATATGCTGCTCGTGTTCCTTGCGTTCGGTGATGTCCTGTTTGACGGCGACGAAATGCGTGATGCGCCCGCTCTCGTCGCGTATCGGCGAGATGCGCGACTCCTCCCAGAACAGATGCCCGTCCTTGCGCTTGTTGAGCATCTCGCCGTACCAAGTCTCCCCCGACTTGATCGCATTCCACAACCGCTGATAGGTCTTCGGCGATGTCTGCCCGGATTGCCACAGGCGCGGGTTCTTGCCGACGACTTCCTCTGACGTATAGCCGGTGATCTCGGTGAAGCGCTGGTTGACGTATTCGATGCGTCCGTCGACGTCGGTGATGATGGCCGATGCCGGGCTGTGTTCGACGGCGAGTGAAAGCTTGCGCAACTGCGCCTCCGAGGCCTTGCGCTCGCTGACGTCGGTGAAGGTGATCACGGCGCCGATGATGTCCTCGCCCGCGAGCAGCGGGTGCGACCGGTATTCGACCGGGAAGTGGCTGTCGTCCCGGCGCCAGAATACGTCGTCGTCCGCATGCAGCGATGTGCCGCGGGCGATGGTGGCGAGCAGGCGGCAGCGCTCGGCGGGAATCGGTGTGCCGTCCGCCGTGCTGTGATGGATCAGGGTGTGGATCGGTCGCCCGATCAGTTCGTCGGCCGTCGTATAACCGAGCATGCGCAAGGCCTCGGCGTTGACCAGCGTGCAGCGTCCTTCGGCGTCGATCCCGAGAATGCCTTCGCCCGAGGATTCGATGAACAGCCGCAGATAGGCCTCCGCCTGGATGCGGTCGGCGACCTCGTGCTGCAATTCGGCGGTGCGCTGGTCGACCAATGCGTCCTGCTGCGCCTTTGCCGCATGCAGGTCCTGCATTTGCCCCCGGAAGCGCTGCAAGGCGTACAGCGTGAGGCCGCTCAACAGCAGCCAGACGGCCAGGTGGATGAGCCAGATGTTGCGCTTTTGCAGGGCCTGCGTGCCGAGCAGGGGCGCCATCGGAAAGTTCACGGCGATGCCGCCGCGCAGGTCGCCGATGGCGTAGCCCTGGTGCGCGTGGCACTGCATGCATGGCTGTTGTACGCGCAAGGGGCCCATGTAACGAAAGCGTTCGTCCGCGCCGGCGCCCAACCGGACCGCCACATGAGGTGCTCCGTCCTCGAGCGCCCGCAAGGCCTCTGCCTCCCATGCGTCGGGCGCGTTGGCGGGATTGAGGGGCTTGAGACTCGTGAGCCGGACCTGGATCTCCGCCAGTTCGTCCACGATGGCCGTGAGCTGGCGCGTCATGTAGGCCGGATTGACCTTGGTCAGAAGACGGCCGGATGGCGTCGTGATCTCACGCTCGGGCGTGTCGAGATAGGGGTTGGGCGGAGAATCCGCGGTCACCGGTGCGTAGACGCCGCCATGGCGGGCGTTCCACAGACGAACCGATTCCACCATGCGAAACACGAACAGCGCGCGTTCCTGCGCCAGATCGGTGGCGCGTGCATCGAGTTCGCGCCAGTTCCACGCGAAAGAAGCGGCGATGACGAGTGTCCAAGCCAGCAGCGGCAGGACCCAGAAGCGGCGATCGAGGATGAAACGGTTCATGCCGGGCGGCGCATGGGGTATTCGGTCATGGCGCTGCGCATGGCCTTCGGGGTGCGGTTCGGGGACGGAAACTCAACGGGGAATCCCGGGTCGCAGGCCGCGTCGCCGGTCCTTGTTCCTTCCGCGAGTGGCTGTCGCAGCCCGGTTTCGGCGCAAACAAGTCCGGCCATCATTATTGTTTCTCGAATATCCGAGGTATTTGTATTGATACTGGCGGACTTATTCTAGAACGCGGAGGCCGAACTCGCCAACTGATCCGTGGGTGCGATTCATGGCCACAGGCACAAAAACCCCCCTCTGGCGCGTGAAATGCACCGTTCGGGGTGAATCGTTGCCGTCCTTGGAAGGCGAATTTCAGTCTGCGTCGTCGGGCGCAGGCGGGTCCTGACTCTGCTGCCAGATGCCGTAGCAGGCCAGTCCGCAGAAGTGGTGTACGTACTCTTCGCCCTCGGCGTGCTGCGCGACGGAATGCGGGATTTCGCGCAGGCACACCTCGCAGGCGAGGAGCATGTCTTCCGTCTGGGGTGAATCGTCGGGATCGTGCATGTCGACCTCCCTGGCGGCTATCAACTTTCCGCTCACGGGTTGGGTTGCTGCGTGGCCTGCACGACCGGCACGAACGTCGGGCGTGCGGGCGAACGTCGGCGGGAAACCCGCCATTTCGCATCAGACCACGTTTGAAGACGCAAGTGCCCGTGCTCGCGTGGTGACGCCTCGAGTGCGCCACCCTTCGCTGCTCGAATCCCCTGCTAAACTCAGCCGAACAGCCGCGGCGGGCATGAGGTTTCCGGACCGCGGGAGATTCAAGTTCACAAGGGAGTACAGCACGCATGGCAAACGAACTCGACCCGGTGGTGGGCAACT
>JAQVJI010000102.1 GCA_028695255.1 Chromatiales bacterium
GTGCACGGCGAGGCCGAGCGCAACGACATGGTCGAATACTTCGGCGAGCAGTTGGCCGGCTTCGCCTTCACCGATTACGGCTGGGTACAGAGCTACGGCTCGCGCTGCGTCAAGCCGCCGATCATCTACGGCGACGTCTCGCGACCGGCGCCGATGACGGTCGAGTGGAGCCGCCATGCGCAGTCGCTGACCCAGCGTCCGATGAAGGGCATGCTCACCGGACCGGTGACCATCCTGCAATGGTCCTTCGTGCGCGACGACCAGCCGCGCGCCGACACCACGCTGCAACTCGCACTCGCCCTGCGCGACGAGGTGAACGATCTGGAGGCCGCCGGCATCGGCGTGATCCAGGTCGACGAACCTGCCTTCCGCGAGGGTCTGCCGCTGCGTC
Source organism: Chromatiales bacterium (assembly GCA_028695255.1). Taxonomy (GTDB): domain Bacteria; phylum Pseudomonadota; class Gammaproteobacteria; order Ectothiorhodospirales; family Ectothiorhodospiraceae; genus JAQVJI01. The sequence goes on from JAQVJI010000102.1 coordinate 392, forward strand.
GGCGCGACCGCGACGACTATCTCGACTGGGCCGCGCGCGCGTTCCGCGTCGCCGTGAGCGGCGTGCGCAATGCGACGCAGATCCACACCCACATGTGCTATTCGGAGTTCAACGACATCATCGAGGCCATCGCCGCGCTCGACGCCGATGTCATCACCATCGAGACCTCGCGCTCCGACATGGAGCTGCTCGATGCCTTCGAACGCTTCCATTATCCGAATGCGATCGGCCCCGGCGTGTACGACATCCACTCGCCGCGCGTGCCGCCGGTGGAGGAAATGACGGCGCTGCTGCACAAGGCCGCCGCACTGATTGCGCCCGAACGCCTGTGGGTCAATCCGGACTGTGGTCTCAAGACGCGCGACTGGCCCGAGGTCGAGCAGGCGCTCGCCAACATGGTGGAAGCCGCGCGGCGCATGCGTGAGGCGTACGCGAGTCCGGTCGACGGCAACGCGACGTCTCTCGCGGTGTAGGTCGGGCTGCGCGCCAGCGCTACCTGACAGAGGTGAACGCAACCGCCGGAGGTGACCGAAGCCACCTCGACCCGCCTTACATCCCGGCCGCCAGTCGTCCCAGCGTCCGCAACGCCTGCTCCATGCGCTCCGACCACGGCTGCGCGCAGGTCAGGCGCAGGCAGTTGCGGTAGCGCTGGGTGGCGGAGAAGATCGGGCCCGGTGCGATGGTGATGCCGTGGCCGAGGGCCTGGCGGTGCAGTACCATCGCGTCGCCGCCCTCCGGCAGTTCCACCCACAGCACGAAACCGCCGCTTGGGCGCGTGACGCGCGTGCCGGCGGGGAAGTGATCGGTCACGGCATGAAGCGTGCGTTCGATGAGACGCGCGTATTCGTCGCGCACGCGGCGCAGGTGGCGGTCGTAGCCGCCGACGGCGAGGAATTCCGCCACCGCGAGCTGCGGCAGGGTGGCGGTCGCGAGATTGGTGTCGTACTTGAGGAATTCGACCTGTTCCTGCCAGCGGCCGGGCACGGCCCAGCCGATGCGCAGGCCGGGCGCGATGGTCTTGGACACCGAGCCGCAGTGGATCACGCCGCCGTCGCGATCCCAGGCCTTGGCGGCCGGCGGGCGCATCTGGTCGAAGCCGAGTTCGCCGTAGATGTCGTCCTCGATCAGCGGAATGCGGCGTGCCGCGAGCATCTCCACCAGCGCCTGTTTCTTCGCGTCGGTCAGACGGTTGCCGAACGGATTGCTGTGGTTGATCGTGAGTGCGCAGGCCGCGACCGGCCATTGCTCGATGGCGAGCCGCAACGCCTCCAGGCTGATGCCGTCCACCGGATGGGTCGGAATCTCCAGCGCCTTCATGCCGAGCGATTCGATCACCTGCAACAGGCCGTAGAAGGTCGGCGACTCGATGGCGATGACGTCGCCGGGCCGCGCGACCGCGCGCAGGCCGAGGCTCATGGCTTCCAGACAGCCCGAGGTGATGACGATCTCGTCCGGTGTCACGCGGCAGCCCGCATCGGCGAGGCGACGCGCGATCTCGCGTCGCAGTTCCGGTGCGCCGGGTGGAAAGTCGTAGCGCGCAGTGCGCGCACCGTAGCGGCGCGATGCGCTGGCGAAGGCGCGTTGCACGGCCTTTACCGGCAGGAACTCGGCGTCGGGCACGGCGGCGCCGAGCTGGATCAGTCCCGGTTGCATGGTCGCGCGCACCAGACGCATGACCAGCGCATGTCCCGACACCGGCGTCGGCATCGCGGGTGGTTCGGTCAACGCCGCGGCCGGCGGCTGCCACTGCGGCGCACGCACGTAGAAGCCCGAGCGCGGCCGTGCCTCGATGCGCCCGCGATCCTCCAGCCAGCGAAAGGCCTCGACCGCCGTGGACACGCTCACGCCCTGCTGCGCGGCCAGCTTGCGCACGCCGGGCAGGCGGTCGCCGGGGCGGTAGACGCCGCCTTCGATCTGACGGATCAGGTCTGCCGCAAGTCGTTCGTAGCGTGTGGTCATGTCAGTACAGATTCGGGCATTCGTGGTCAGTACAGTGGCAGAGTTGCCAGAACTGTGCCGTTACAAATTCATCAATGTTGTGTCTGTATTGGTTTGGAGTATCGGCGTTACAGTGGCGGCCGGTCAATCCCAGGGATTCAATTCATGCACAGACGCGACGTGATGCTCGGCTATGTTCTCGGTGTGGTGGGTGTGGCCGCCTTCGGCATCACGGTGCCGGCGACCCGCGCGGCGGTGCAGCACCTGCCGGCGGACCTCGTCGGTACGGGCCGCGGACTGGCGGCGGCGCTGTGCGCCGCGATGCTCCTGTTCACGCTCGCCGAACGCTGGCCGACGCCGGAGCAGCGGCGGCGCCTGTGGTGGGTGGTGGCCGGGGTCGTGATCGGTTTTCCCTGGCTCACGGCGATTGCCCTGCAGGAACTGCCGGCGGTGCATGGTGCGGTGGTGGTCGGTGTGCTGCCGCTCGTCACTGCGATCGTCGCTGTGTTGCGCGCGGGTGAGCGGCCGTCGCCCGCGTTCTGGCTCGCCGGCATCGCCGGCACCGTCGGCGTGCTGGTGTTCGTGTTGCGTGCGGGTGGTGCCGGATTCCGCTTCGAGGATTCGCTGCTGATCGTTGCGGTGGTTCTGTGTGCGCTCGCCTACGCCGAGGGCGGCCGTCTGGCGCGCGAGATGGGCGGCTGGCAGGTGATCTCCTGGGCGCTCGTGATGGGGGCGCCGTTGCTCGCCATCCCGACCCTGATGGTGCTGCTGCGCGGTCCGATCGAGGCGCCGGCCGAGGCCTGGGCGACCTTCGCCTTCCTGGTGCTGGGACCGCAGTTTCTGGCCTTTTTCGCCTGGTATCGCGCGATGGCGCTGATCGGCATCGCGCGCGCGAGCCAGATCCAGTTGATGCAGATCTTCGTCAGCCTCGGCATCGCCGCATGGTGGCTCGGCGAGACACTGGAACCCGACATCGTATTCTTCGCCCTGTGGGTGCTGGCGGCCGTGCTGGTTGGGCAGCGCGCGCGGGTGAAGTTGCAAACCGTTCGATAGGAGACCTGCCAATGACCACGACCGAGCTTGTATTGCATCAGGTCGATGCCTTCACCGACCGACCGTTTGCCGGCAATCCGGCCGCCGTCTGCCTGCTCGATCGCGAGCGCGACGACGGGTGGCTGCGCAACGTCGCGGCGGAGATGAATCTTTCGGAAACGGCCTTTGCGCTGCGTCGGGATGACGGTGACTGGCAACTGCGCTGGTTCACGCCGAAGGTCGAGGTCGATCTGTGCGGGCACGCGACGCTCGCCACTGCGCACGTGCTGTGGCACGAATGCGGCGAGGAGAGCGAGTGTCTTCGCTTCCACACCCGCAGCGGCGTGCTGACGGCCACGCACGATGCCGATTCGATCCGGCTCGCGTTTCCCGCGCGGCCCGAGCAGGCGATTGGTGACGACTTCGATCTCGTGGCCCTGCGCGCGGCACTCGGCGCGGAACCGGCCTACGTCGGTCGCAGTCGCGACGACCTGCTGGTGGTGCTGGAACGGGCCGGCGAACTGCGGCAGCTCGAACCCGATCTTCAGCGCCTGCTGGCCATCGACGTGCGCGGCGTGATCGTGACCGCGGCGAGCGACGATCCCGATCATGATTTCGTGTCGCGATTCTTCGCGCCGCGCGTCGGCGTTCCCGAGGACCCGGTCACCGGCTCGGCGCATTGCGTGCTGGCCCCGTACTGGGGCGCGCGGCTCGGCAAGACCGCGATGCGCGGTCACCAGATATCGGCGCGCGGCGGCGTGATCGGCGTGCGGCTCACGGACGAAGGCGTGGAACTGGCCGGCCAGGCCGTGACCGTGTTGCGGGGAAAGCTCCATGCATGAGAATGCCATCTGCTGGATCGACGGCCGCATCCTGCCGGCGGCCGAGGCATGCATCTCGGTATTCGACCATGGCCTGCTGTACGGCGACGGCGTGTTCGAGGGCATCCGTTTCTACGCGCGGCGCGCGTTCCGGCTGCACGAACATCTGCAACGCCTGAACCTATCGGCGCGCGCGATCGGCCTCGCCCTGCCATACGACCTGCCGACGCTCGCCACTGCGGTGCAGGAGACGATCGTCGCCTTCGGCGAAAACGACGGCTATCTGCGGCTGGTGGTGACGCGCGGCGCGGGTCCGCTCGGTCTCGATCCGCGCGGCTGCACGCGGCCCACGACGTTCATCATCGCCGATCGTCTGGAACTCGTGAGCGAGACGGCGCGCCGCAAGGGCGCGCGACTGGTGATCGCGGCCACGCGCCGGCTGCCGGCCGACGGCCTCGATCCGCGCATCAAGAGCCTGAACTATCTCAACCACATCCTGGCCCGCATGGAGGCCAGTCACGCCGGCGCCGACGAGGCGATCCTGCTCAATGCCGCCGGTCGCGTGGCCGAAGGCACGGCCGACAACGTGTTCGTCGTGCGCGATAATCGACTGCTCACGCCGCCGGTCACCGAAGGCGCGCTCGAAGGCGTCACGCGCGCGGTCGTGATCGAACTCGCCGAGGCGGCGGGCATCGCGTTCGAGGAACGCCCGCTCGCGCCGTACGATCTTTACACCGCCGATGAATGCTTCCTCACCGGCAGCGGCGCCGAACTCATCCCGGTAGCGGAAGTGGACGGCCGCGCGGTTGCGCAATGTCCGGGTCCGGTGTTCGAGGAGATCGCGCGGCGTTTCCGGAAACTGGTGCTGGAGGAGGGTCAGTGATGAATACCGTCGGATCGATGCACATGCAGGCAGCCTACAACCGCTGGATGAACGAACGGCTGTACGCCGTGTGCGCGGGCATGAGCGACGACGAACGCAAGCGCGATCTGGGTGCGTTCTTTCGTTCGATCCACGGCACGTTCAACCACCTGCTGCTGACCGACCGCGTGTGGCTGGAACGCGTGACGGGCGAACGCATGTTCGCCGACGGGGCCGTCACCTCGCTGGCGCAGGAACTGTACGCGGACTTCGATACATTGCGACGCGAGCGCGCCGCGACCGACGAACGGATCATGGATTTCGTCGACGCACTGCGCGACGACGATCTGCTGCGCGTCGTGACCTACACCAGCCTGCTCGGTGGGCCGAAAAGGTCCTTGCGGTTGGACGGTATCCTCATGCATCTGTTCCATCACCAGACGCATCATCGCGGTCAGATCACCACGCTGATCGGCCAGCTCGGCCACGACTTCGGCGACACCGACATGATCCTGATGCCGGAATTCACGGTGACAGGTCAGTCTTCCTGATCCCAGATCAGGCTCGGCAGCGCCTTCCTGCCGGCCTGTTTGCGCACGGGACATTCGGGACAATCCTGGCTTGTGGGTTCGTTGGTACAGCCACGGCAACGGCCGACCAGTGTCCTGGCCTTGAGGATTTCTCCGCGCAATCGTTCAAGCCCGTCGATCCTGGCTGCGAGTTCTTCGGCCGCGACACTCAGCCGTTCGGCGACCGCGCGACTGCTCTCGTCGCCGTTGCGACAGTCTTCCCGCGCCGAGGCGAGGAGCCGGATTTCGTCGAGCGAAAAGCCGTTGTCGGCGAGATGCAGGATCGCCTGCAAGCGCAGCACCTGGCGTTCGCCGTACAGACGCGTCCCGCCCTGCGTGCGCGGCGGATCGAGCAGGCCTTCCTCCTCGTAATAGCGGATGCTGCGAATCGTCGTGCCGAGCCGTTCGGCCACTTCGCCGATCTTGTATCGCGTCGTCATCCCGATCGCTTCCGGATCCAGAAACGGAACAGGCCGTCCGTCTCGTCCTGTTGCAGCAATGCGTTGCCGGTCATGCGACACCAGGCGGGGATGTCGTTCAGCATCGAGCACTTGTCCGAAACGGTGAGCACGACGGCGCCGTCGTCGAAGGTCTTGAACTCGCGCCCGAGCCGGATCACCGGGGCCGAGCAGCACAGGCCCCGGATGTCGAGGAGATGATCGTGGTTCATCTACATGCCGACCAGGCGGGCGGCATGGCCGCGATCCCCGACGTATCCGAGCAGCGAGGCGGCATCGGTCCGGCCGGGGTCGTAGGCGACCAGCAGCAGGTGCGGGGTTTGCTCACCGAAACGCGGGGCGATCACGCCGTCCACGTGGCGCAGTCCATCTTCCAGGGCCCGGCGTTCGTCGGCAGCGAGGCTGGGTTCGATGTGAATCAGTACGTCGGCGATGTTCCCGTTCATGTCGGGCCTCCGGATCTGACGTTGACGATAGATCATATATCTACCGTCAACGTCAGATTGTCAAGTCCGGCAGCCTGATCCATCAGTGGTTCTTGACCGCCTTCGCCCACTCCTCCATGGCCTTGTTGGCGACCGGCATCGGGGCCTCCATGAAGTTGATGACGAACCTGTCCGCGAGTTCGGTGACGCCGATGGAACGCGGACGCACGGCCATCACGCCGGGATTCGGCAGCGCGATGCCGAAGCAGAACACGATGTTCTTGGCATCCAGGATGTCGTCCGCGATCTGGCCGGAGGGCAGCGACCGCGTGTGGGCGTAGTGGTCGAACACGGCGATGAAGACCGCTGCCTCGTGCGCATCGATGCGCTGCTTGAAATGGGCGATGACGTCGTCCACCGACTTGCAGGTGGTTTCGTTCTTGCCGACTTCCAGCGTATAGATCGGGTATTTTTCCTGGAACAGCGTCTGTTTCATGGTGTGTTCTCCGTCGGTTCGGGTTGGGGTGAGCGGTCAGTCCTCGACGCAGACTTCCTTGCGCCGCATGGCGAGGAGGGTGCGTACGATCAACAGGGCGATGATGGCGGACAGGAAGGCGAGCAATATCATGCCGAGCGTGCGGAAGTGGACGTTGCCGGTGTGCTCGAACATCGCGAGCGTCGCCACGGTGATGGCGGCGAGCGGGAACGAGTAGGCCCACCAGGACAGAAAGAACTGCAAGCGCGTGAACTTCCGGTGCTGCGTGAAAAGCAGGAGCGTCAGGAACATCGCCGAGTAGTAGAGGATGCGCGCGAAGGCGTCGACCTCGCCGCCGTTGAGTTTGAGCCAGGCGAGGAAACCCACCGCCGGCGGCGCGATCAGGATGAAGAAGGTCGGCACCAGTTTGGCCGGCAGCGGGTTGTGGAAGATGACGCGGTACATGACGATCACCAGCAGCACGATCCAGAACAGCAGACCGATGGTGAAGAAGAACCAGGAGGTCTCGACGTAACCGAAGGGCACGCCGGCGATCGGTACCAGGATGTTGCCGACCACCGGGATGAACCAGGCCGGGTTCATGTGGTGAATCTGGAAATGTTCGTGGTTGATCCAGGCGCCGAGCACGTAGAGCGTGAACGCCAGATGCGCGGCGCTGCCGATCAGCCACAGCGATTCCGCCACGTCTGCCTGTACGTGCATCAGGCCGGTGCCGAGCAGGATCAGGCTGATCGAGATGGTCGGGAAGAAGCTCAGCCGGATCGGGTGGTGAAACTCCTGCCGTACCGCATCGGGGTACTGTACCCACTTGGTGGTGTAGGCCGCGGCGATGAGCACGAACAATACGCCGGCCATCCCCGTCATCATCAGGCCGGATTGCCATGGCAACAGTTGCAGCGCCTCGCTTTTTTGCAGCGCGAGCGAAAAGCCGGAAAGCCCCATCACGACCGCGAAGAACGGGATGGGGAAATTCATCAGTCTCGATTTCGTGTCCATGATTCGTCCTCGTCAGGGTTGTCTCTGGCGGCGCGCCGAAGCGGGCCGGTTCGACGATGGGCGAAGCATGTCACCGATGCGTGCGCCCGACCGTGACTATGTCACGTGGTCGGTGCGCACATCCGTCGCGGGTCAGGCCCCGCGCTGTTCCGCTGCCGCTCTTTCCTCGCGGGTCAGCCACACGTCCAAACCCTGCGCATCGAGGTCGGCGTCCATCGCCAGCAGTTCGCGGGCTTCGGCCTCGGGCATGCCGGCGCCGTGGGCCAGGGCGCGTTCCGTCAGGTAGTCGAGCAGTTCATTCTCGATCGCTTCCTTGCGCGACGTGCCCGCATCCCGATGCCGGCGTGCGATGGCGACGAAGTGGTCGATGTCGGCATGCAGGTCGTTCGCGAGACGGCGCAGATCGTCGACGCGGCCGAAATGCGTCAGGTAGGCGTGTTCGGGATCGAGCGCCATCAGCCGTTCGATCGAGTCGTGCAGGGCTTCCGGTTCGAACTGCGTCGGCGTGGTGGTGGTGAACACGAACGGGCCGTTGGCGCTGTCGAATTCGCGGTAGGAGATGCCGAAGGTGTCGCCGGTGAAGATGCCCTTCACCCTCGGATCGTGCACGCAGTAGTGATGTCGCGCATGCCCCGGCGTGTGCAGGATCGAAAGCCGCCCGTCGCCGAACGGCAGCGACATGCCGTCGTCGGTCTCGATCACGCGCGCGGCATCGATCGGCAGCACTTCGCCGTACAGTCGCAGGAAGGCCTTTTCGCCGTAGACCGCGCGCGTGCTCTCCACCAGCCGCGTCGGGTCGATCATGTGACGCGCGCCGGACGGATGGACCACCAGCTTCGCATTCGGCAGCGCCTGCATCAGTCCGCCCGCGCCGCCGGCGTGATCGAGGTGCACGTGCGTGACCATCACGTAGTCCACCTGCCCGGGCGCGACGCCGCGTTCGGCCATCGCCGCCAGCATCAGCGGTACGGCGTTCGGAATGCCGGTATCGATGAAGGCCGCGCGGCCGTCGCGCACGACCAGATGGGCGGCGGCCAGACCCTGGCGGACGTACTCGGCGTCGACGGTGGTGATGCCGTGGCCGACATCGATGGCATGGGGTTTGTGCATCCGGAGCCTCTGACTTGCAGGTGTTGGTGTAAACCAGACAAATGATCGAAGTTTTCTTTTTCCAATGATAACCACTTCTCGTTGGTGCGGCTGCCCGCATCCGGCTGTGCCCGCATGGCAGAATGACGCTTGGCCTTTACTTCCCATCGATTCCCATGCGCCGCGCCGACCGCCTGTTTCGCATCACGCAGGAACTGCACACCGACCGCTACATCACGGCGCGCGCGCTGGCCGCGTTGCTGGAGGTTTCCGAGCGCACGATCTATCGCGACATCGACGACCTGTCGGCCTCCGGCGTGCTGATCGAGGCGACGGCCGGCGCGGGTTATCGCCTGTGCAAAGGGTTCCGGCTGCCGCCGTTGATGTTCGACGACGAGGAGCTGGCGGCGCTGCTGCTCGGCATGCGCATGGTGCAGGCCTGGTCGGATCGCGGGCTGGCCGCGGCGGC
>JAQVJI010000103.1 GCA_028695255.1 Chromatiales bacterium
CTGGTGCCGCGCGATACGCCGCGCCAGACCTGTCTGTCGAGCCGGGTCGACATCGATCCGCAACCCTCGGTCGTCAGCGAACGCCTGGACTTCTTCGGCAACCGCATGCACCTCGCATCGATCGAACGGGCGCATGCGCGCCTGCGGATCGAGGTCACGAGCGAGGTCGGGATCAAAACGAATGCGGACCGGCCGGACCCGATGCCGGGCGAGGCCTGGGAGCGGGTGCGAGAACGCATGACGCAGGATCTGCGACCGGACATGCTCGATGCACGCCAGTACCGACTCGATTCGCCGATGGTGACGATCGAACCGGCGCTGTTCGACTACGCCGCGCCGTCCTTCACGCCCGCGCGTCCGCTGATCGAGGCCGTGCATGAACTGATGCGGCGCATCCACGAAGACTTTCAATACGATCCCGGTTTCACGGTCGTGTCGACGCCGCTCGACACCGTGCTCGAACACCGCCGCGGCGTATGTCAGGACTTCGCGCACCTGGCGGTCGGCTGCCTGCGTGCGATGGGACTCGCGGCGCGCTACGTCAGCGGTTATCTGGAGACCGAACCGCCGCCGGGACAGGAACGGCTCGACGGTGCCGATGCGTCGCATGCCTGGTTCGCGGTCTACGATCCGGATCAGGGCTGGCTCGACTTCGACCCCACCAACAACGTCGTGCCGATGGACCGGCACATCACGCTCGCCTGGGGCAGGGACTACTCGGACGTCACACCCCTGCGCGGCGTCATTACCGGCGGCGGCAGTCATCACGAACTGTCGGTCGCGGTGGACGTGGTGCGGGTGGATTGAGGGAAGGCGTCGCGGCAAAGCCGCTCCCACGGCTCGTCCTTGTGGGAGCGGCTCCGCCGCGATGCAACTCAGCCGCGCGCCTTCGTTGCCGGCTTGCGCTTCTTCCTGTGCGGTTTGGTGCTGACCTGCGTGCCGCGGCGCCGGCCGCTCTGCGCCGCCTCCCAGGCGAACGCCGGCAGTTCGCAGAAGGCCTCGCGGATCTTCTCGTCCCAGGCGCGCTTGAGTTCCAGCAGATAGGGATGATCGGCCTCCAGGCACAGGTAGTGATCCTGCGCGAAGCTGTCCTTGCGGTAGACCAGCATCTCGATCGGCGGGCCGACCGTCACGTTGCTGCGCATGGTCGAGTCCATCGACACCAGCGCGCAGCGCGCGGCATCCGCGAGCGAGGTCGACGGCATCAGGATGCGGTCGAGGATCGGCTTGCCGTATTTGCTCTCGCCGATCTGCAGGAAGGGCGTGTGCGGCGAGGTGGTGATGAAGTTGCCCTGCGGATAGATCATGAACACCGCCGGTTCCTCGTCGTCGATCTGACCGCCGAGGATGAAGCTCGCATCGGGTGTGAAGCCGGCCTTGGTCAGTGCCTCCTGATGTTTTTCCTGTTCCTCGCGGTTCAGGCGGCCCAGATACTCGGCCGCTTCCGACATGTGCCGCGCCGTCGCGAGACTTTCCTCCGCGCCGTCGTCGAGATCGCGCTTAAGGCGGTTGATGACCGCCTGCGAGGTGGCCAGGTTGCCGGCCGTGAGCAGCACGAACAGACGCTCGCCTTCGACCTCGAAGCTGTGCATCTTGCTGTAGGTGCTGACCTGATCGACGCCCGCATTGGTACGCGAATCGGAGGCGAAGACGAGTCCCTCGTCGAGGGCGATGGCGACGCAATAGGTCATGCGATGGGAGTCTGGAGTGGGCGGGCGGTGCCGGGGAATGGTAGGCGGGCCTGTCACCGGGCGTCAACGCAGGTCGTAACGCAGTATCTGACCGGTGCTGCGTCCGGCGTCCGGGCCCAGCAGGTAGAGATACGGCCCGACGAAGCGTTCCGGGGTCGGCAGCGTGTTCGGGTCCTCGCCTGGGTAGTTGATGCGGCGGAGCGTCGTGCACGCGGGGCCGGTGTCGACGCCGTTGACGCGCATGAAGCGTTCGCCGTCGTATTCGTCGGCGAGGATCGCGAGCATCGATTCGAGCCCGGCCTTGGCGACGCCGAAGGCGCCCCAGTAGGCGCGGCTGCATGCCTGGGCCGAGAACACGATGGCCGGATCGGGTGCCTGTTCGAGCAGCGGCAGGCAGGCGCGCGTGAGCAGGAACGGCGCATGCAGGTTGACGCTCATGACGCGCGCCCACACATCGGGGTCGAAGTGCTTGAACGGCGTCAGCGCGCCGACCCAGCCGGCGTTGTTGACGATGCCGTCCAGCCGGCCGAGTTCGTTGCCGATGTTCTCGGCCAGATCGCCGTAATCCTTGACCGTCGCGCCCTCGAAGTTCATCGGATAGATCGCCGCCTGCGGCTGGCCGGCGCTCTCGATCTCGTCGTAGACGGCCTCCAGACCCTTGATCGTCTTGTCGAGCAGCACCACGGTCGCGCCGCCGGCAGCGCATGCGAGTGCGACCGCACGGCCGATGCCCTGCGCCGCACCGGTGACGAGGATGACGCGGTCGCGCAGCAGTTCGGGGGCGGGGCGGTAATCGAGGAGTTTGGATGGGTCCATGGTCGGTTGATTGGTCATTTACAGGGTCATTTACAGGTCATGTCGTCGTGAGGTGTGCTGCGTTCTTTGTGGCAGATGCATGTTTTCTGGTTTGCTTCAGGCATTGGCAGTCTGCGCCGCCTGAATGCCGCTGCGGATCGCGCCTTCGAGGGTGGCGGGCAGGCCGGTGCGGGTGTAGTCGCCGGCCAGCCACAGACCGGTCAGGGCCGTGGCATGGGCCGGGCGCAAGGTCTCGCAACCGGGCGCGGCGCGGAAGGTGGCGCGTTTTTCGCGCACGGCCCAGCCGCCGAGCGGTTCTGGCCAGTGCGGGAACAGACGCCGCAGTTCGGCCTGCACCTCGCCGATCAGCATGCGGTTGTCGAGGTCCATGTGCGGGCCGCCGCCGCTGATGACCACGGCCATCAGGCCCGGATGGCCCGTGTAACTGCGGTCGAACACCCACTGGCTGGTGGCGTCCAGCACGCCGACCAGCGGCGCACCGAGTTTCACCGACTCCGGATACTGGATGTAGACGGTGCAGATCGGCTCGTAGGCGAGTGCCGCGAGGTCCTGTGCGATGGCGGCCGTCTGCGGGTGCTCGGCGAGCAATTGGGCCGTGATCCAGGGCGGCGTCGCCAGTATCACGCGCGGCGCCGGCAGTTCCGTGTCGTCGGCCAGATGCAGACCGGTCACCCGGTTGTCGTCTGCACGCAGATGCGTGACGCGCGTGCCGAGGCGAATGTCGCCGCCGGTCGTTTCGATGAACCGGCTCGCCGGCTGTGGCAGCAGGCGTCCGAGATCGACCTTGGGAACCAGCAGATCCGAGTGTTCGCGGCTGCCCATGAAGGATTCCTGCAACGTGGTCACGAACAGCCGTGCCGAGGCGCGCGTGCCGGGGGTGTTGAGGATGGACAGGCACAGCGGTTCCCACAGACCTTCGATCAGGTCGGGCGACTGGCCGTGCCGGCGCAGCCAGCCGTCGACGGTTTCCTGTTCGTCGGGTGTTTCTCGCAGCATCGAAGGCAGGCCGGAGATCGCCTTCAGGCGTTCGCCGAGCGTGATGCCGCGCATGCCGAGCAGTCCGGCCAGCAGATGCCAGGGCGCGGGCAGATACAGACTCGACATCTCGATGGTCTCGCCGCCGTCGAGCCGGCGCAGGCTGAGATCGAGCGGCAGCCGCAGCAGGGCGTCGGACTCGCGCACGCCGATGGTGGCGAGCAGCTTGAGCGTCGAGGTGCAGGCGCCGAGCAACAGGTGCTGGCCGTTGTCGACGCTGCGTCCGTCCAGTTCGATGGTGCGCGCGCGTCCGCCGACGTGTTGCGCCGCCTCGATCAGGGTTACGGGTACGCCGCGGGCGGCCAGTTCGCAGGCGGCGGCGAGACCGGCCCAGCCGCCGCCGACCACCACCACGCGGTCGCCGTCGTCCACGGCACTCACGCGCGTGCCTCCCTGAGCCGGCGCCGGTGACGGCCACGTTCGTTGCGTGCGGTGCGCCAGGCGATCCACAGCTTGCGCAGCGGCGTCAGATGAATGCGGCCTTCCAGGACGCGGAAGCCTTCGGCCTCCAGTTCGTCCAGCAGGGTCTGGTAGACGGCGGCCATGATGAGTCCGCTGCGCTGCGCGTAACGATCGACCTCGGGCAGATGCTCGAAGGCGCGCCGGTAATAGTCGCGTGCGCGCTCGGCCTGGAACGCGAACAGCTCGCGCAGGCGTTCGCTGGTCTGGCCGCGGCCGAGGTCGGCCGGCGACACGCCGAAGCGCTCCATCTCGTCGAGCGGGATGTAGACGCGGCCGCGGCGCAGGTCCTCGCCGACGTCGCGCAGGATGTTGGTGAGCTGGAAGGCGATGCCGAGATCGTTGGCATAGCGGGTGGTCTGGCGGTCCTCGTGACCGAAGATCTCCGCCGCCAGCAGGCCGACCACGCCGGCCACGCGATGGCAGTAGAGCGCGAGCTCGCTGAAGCTCGGATAGCTGTCGTACTGGAGGTCCATCTCCATGCCGTCGATGATCTCCAGAAAATATTCCTGCGGCAGGTAGAAGCGTTCGAGCGTGCCGCGCAATGCGTGGCCGACCGGATGCGTCGGCTGGCCCCGGAAAGTGCGTTCGATCTCCTCGCGCCACCAGCCGAGCTTGCGTGCCGCGACGGCCGGTTCGGCGCACTCGTCCACCACGTCGTCCACCTCGCGGCAGAAGGCGTACAGCGCCATGATGGCGCGGCGTTTCTCCGGCGGCAGGAAGAGGAAGCTGTAGTAGAAGCTCGACCCGCTACGGGCCGCCTTCTGCTGGCAGTACTGCTCGGGTGTCATCGCTGCGGCTGAGTGCAGAATGGGAACGCGAATCCTAGCACAGGCGGGTGTGGCGGCAGCCCCCGGTGTCAGGTTGCGCTGGCGCGTGGCCTGACCTGCGTCAAGGGTCCTGCGGCTAACGCGGGAACAGCGCCCCACCGACGATCGCGAGCCAGTCGGGCAGGCGCAGACGGGGGCGCGAGAACAGATCGCCGTCCTGGCGCCGGAGACGCCACAGCACGCGCGCACCGCCCATGACGATGAGCCGGATCTCCAGGCCGAAGCGACCCTTGAGCGCACGTCCGAGCGGGGCACCGGAACGCAGCAGGCGGTCGGTGCGCTGATACTGGTGCTGCATCAGGCCGCGCAGGCGGAAGTCCGAGATGCGCTGCGCGATGTGTTCCTCGGTGACGCCGAAGCGTTCCATCTCGTCCTGCGGTAGATAGATGCGCCCGTTCTCTTCGTAATCCTGCGCCAGATCCTGATAGAAGTTGATGAGCTGGAGCGCGGTGCAGATCGCGTCGGAGCAGCCGAGATTGCGCTCGTCGACGTTGCCGGTCAGGTGCAGCAACAGCCGGCCGACCGGGTTGGCCGAGCGGCGGCAGTACTGCACCACCTCGGCGAAGTGGGCATAGCGCTTCTGGGTCACGTCCTGGCGGAAGGCGTCGAGCAGGTCGTGGAACAGGGATACCGGCAGGCGGTGGCGCGGGATCGCGTCCGCCAGCGCCAGCATCACCGGATCGTCGTCGGGCATGCCGGCAGCGGCGCGGTCGACGCCGGCGCCGAGCGCATCGAGTGCCTCCAGACGTCGTTCCGGCGCGGCATCGCCCTCGTCGGCGATGTCGTCGCCGCGGCGCGCGAAGGCGTAGATCGCCGCCACCGGTCCACGCAAGCGGCGCGGCATCAACCAGGAGGCGACCGGAAAGTTCTCGTAATGACTGCGGGCGATGCGCAGACACTCGTCGTAGGCGCGACTGGTGATCGTGTCCGGGGTCGGCATGGCGTCGGGCTCGTGGGACGGTATGGGATCGACGTCGAACAGGCTACCATGCGCGCTTTCACGATGGAGAAATCGCATGCGCATGTTGAAGTATCTGGTCGTCGGGGCGTTGTTCGGCCTGGTCATCGGTCTCTGGTTCGGCGTCAACATCGGCCGCGACAAGCCCTTCTACGCCAACCCGTTCAAGGAGAAGGCGCTGGACGAGCGGGTGCGCGATTCGGCGCGCGATGTCTATGAAGACACGCGGCGCAAGCTGGACAAGGCAATGCGCTGAAACGCCGGTTTCAACCGTGCCGGCGCAGCGAGGGATCGGCCTCCAGGATCCAGTCGAGGATCTCGCGCGGATCGCGGATGAGGCCGTCGGCGCCCCATTCGGTGGGTCGCTCCGTTTCATCGATGTAGCCGTACAGCGCCACCAGCGTGCGCATGCCGGCCGCGCGGCCGGCCTCGACGTCGCGCGCGGCGTCTCCCACGTACAGACAATCCTCGGGCGGCGTGCGCGCGAGTTCGGCCGCGTGCAGCATCGGTTTTGGATGGGGTTTGCTGCGGTCGGTGGTGTCGCCGCTGACGATGCAGGCGGCGCGTGTGCTGAGGCCGAGCGTGTTCATCAGCGGATCGGTGAGGAAGGCCGGCTTGTTGGTGACGATACCCCAGCGGAATCCCTGTTTTTCGAGATAGGCGAGGATCGCCGGGATGCCCGGAAACAGCACCGTGTCGAGATGCCGGTTGTTCGAGTAGATGTCGAGATAACGCGCACGCAGACGTTCGAACAGGTCCGGTGCCGTATCGATCTCGGGAAAGGCCAGCCGCAGCAATGCCATCGTGCCGTGCGAGACCTGATTGCGCACGCGCGGGTAGGGCAGGGGTTCGCGCCCTTCCTCGCGGCACAGGGCATCGAGCGCCGCGGCGAGATCGGGGGCGGTGTCGGCGAGCGTGCCGTCGAGGTCGAACAGGACCGTCCGCACCCCGCTCATACGGCGTCCTCGTCGCGCAGCGCGCAGGCGAGGTAGTTGATGTCGACGTCACGACCCAGCGCATACTGGCGCGTGAACGGGTTGTAGCTCATGCCGCTCACGTCGTGCAGCACCAGATCGGCGGCACGGACCCAGTCCGCGAGTTCGGACGGCCGGATGAAGCGCGCGTACTGGTGCGTACCGCGCGGCAGCATGTTGAGCAGGTATTCGGCGCCGACCACCGCGAACAGAAAGGACTTCGGGTTGCGGTTGAGCGTCGACAGCAGCACGTGACCGCCGGGCCGCACGAGGCGTGCGCAGGCGGCGATGACCGAAGCCGGGTCGGGCACGTGTTCGAGCATTTCCATGCAGGTGACGACGTCGAACTGGCCCGGCATCTGTCCGGCCAGGCTTTCGACCGTGATCAGGCGGTAGTCGACGTCGAGACCGGATTCGTCGAGATGCATGCGTGCCACCGACAGCGGCGCCTCGCCCATGTCGATGCCCGTGACCGTCGCGCCGCGTCGCGCCATGCCCTCCGACAGGATGCCGCCGCCGCAGCCGACGTCCAGCACGCGCTTGCCGGCAAGTCCGCCGACCTGGCGTTCGATGTAGGACAGACGCAGCGGATTGATGTCGTGCAGGGTCTTGAACTCGCCCTGGGCGTCCCACCAGCGGTGGGCCAGTTCCTCGAACTTGCCGATCTCGTGCGGATCGACGTTGTGCGTGTCGGCGTTCATGTTCGTGCAGTGGTCCGCGCAGGTGGTTGGGACGGGGTTTGCCTTTGCTTTACTCCGGTTTGGCGGACTGCTAACGTGGCCCGCCAGAACCGCTCATTCGCCAGACCTGCGCGAGGCGCCGGACCGGCTCCGAATACAACGCCACATCTCGACAAGGGGGTCTCACATGGCTAGTCGCATTATATACGCCGCCACCGCCGCGCTGCTGCTGGTGACGGCCAGCGGTTGCACCATCATTCCGGCGAAGTGGAAGCCGTGGCAAAAGGATGAGGCAGAGGCGAGCGAGGTCAGTGTCGCCGGCGCCATGCGGCCGCTGGAAATCCGCGCGACCGGCAAGGCGCATCACGAGGCCCCGGCGGCGGCTGTGGTTTCGCCGTATCCGGCCGATTGGCAGGCGGTGGTGGAGGCAACTGGTCGCGGTTTCCCGGCCGCCGGTGCCCAGGGGCCGATGCAGCGCGAGATGTCGGCCCTGCAGGCCGCGCAGTACGACGCCATGGCGCGCGCGGTCGAAGGCGTGCGCGGCGCGCAGGTGCGGCGCGTCGCCCAGGTGCAGGACATGGCGGTGGCGCGCGAGAGCGTGACCATCGAGTCGTCGGGACAGATCGCCGGTGCGCGCGTGATCGGTCAGTCCTACGACAAGGACACGGGTCTGGCCGAGGTACGGCTGGCCGTCGGTCTGGATGCGGAGGGGAATATCGTTCCGGACCGCCGCGGAACGGTGGCGGCGCCGGTCAAGGTGGTCGACGACGGTCGCGCCAAGGCCGTCGCGGCTGCCCGCAGTCAGGCCGCCGCGCACCTGCGCGAACAGCTCGGCGCTTCGATGGTCGACAGCGCGACGCGCGTGTCCGATCTCGAACTGCGCAGCCGTGCCGCTGCCGGCATGGTCGAATCCTGGCTCGGCCGCGCGCAGTATTCCGAACCCCGCTGGGATGACGGCGCGGTGGAGGTCGAGGCTGTGCTGACGCTCAACCCGAGCGACTACAACGATCTCGCCGCCACGGCCGGCGATGCACCTTGAGGTCGAAGCGGTAGTCGCTGCACCCCGTCCCGTTCCGGGACGGGGTTCGTCAACAGGACGTGATGACCGTCCCCGACATTGGGTTCGAGCCATGAAACATCGCATTGACTCTGATTTTCCGAACGGCCGCCGCTGCGACGCCATCGTGCATGCGGCAAGGCGGTTTCTCGTCGGCGCCGCTTTCGTCTGCGTCCCGCTCCTTTCCCTGCATGCCGGCGCGTCCGAGCGCGTGACGGTGCAGGCCGTCGGGTTGCATACCATGAGTGCCGGGACGGCGCTGGAGGTCGCGCATCGGCACGCGCTCCAGGATGCGCTGCGCAACGCCCTGCATCAGGCTGGTGCCAGCGTCGACAGCCACGCGCGGGTCGAAGGGCAGATGCTGGTCGAACGCAGCCTGACCGTGCGTACGCATGGCAGCGTGGAGTCGGTCCGCGTGCTGGCAAGCGGTGTGCTGGCCGATCGTCCCGAGGTGTACCGGGTGCTGGTCGATGCCGTGGTGCGTCAGGGCGATCAGCCCGAAGTGGCGGCCTATGGCGGCGACACCTGGCGTCCTCGCGTGATGTTGCGACTCGACAGCGGTCAGCCGCTCAACGTCGTCATGTCGCACGGCCCGCAGTTGCAGCGTGCGCTGGCCAATTCGGGCATCGAGGTGGTCGAGGACATCGACGAACCGGGAGCGCTGGTGTTGGATCTCAAACTGCGTTCGCTGGGAAGCGTCACCCTGAACGGCAACGGCAATGCCCAGGAGTCCGACGCGGACGTGTTCGACGTCGCCTGGACCATCGGCTATCCGGCCGAAAATGGTGTCGATGTGGGGCTGGCCGAACGGCCGCTCGCCGCGAGCGGCGAATGGATGGTCGCGATCGGTGCGGGATCGGCGGCCGTGTGGTGGGATCGTTTCGCCGTACAAATGGCGCAGCATGCGCTCCGTCTGTGGAACAGCCCGCATTGGGTCGAAGTGAC
>JAQVJI010000104.1:0-7404 GCA_028695255.1 Chromatiales bacterium
AGGAGTAGCCATGACGAGACAGGTCAACATCACCGAGTTGCGGCACCATCTGCAAGGCTATCTGGCCCAGGTGCGGCATGGCGAGGAATTGCAGGTAACCTCGCGCGGCAAGGTCATTGCCCGCATCGTGCCCGCGCGCGACGAATCTGCGAACGCGCTGGCGCGTCTGGCGGCTATCCGGTCGCAGTGTCGCATCGGCGACGTGATGAGCCCGGTTGAGGAGGCATGGGATGCCGAACATGGTCGTCTGTGACACGCACGTCCTGCTGTTCTGGGCAGCGGCCCCCGCAAGGCTGACGAAACCTGCAGGCAGACTCGTTGAAAAGGCGAGAAGCAAGGGCGAATTGGCATGCCCGGACATCGTCCTGTGGGAGATCGCGATGCTGGAGGCCAAGGGACGAATCGACATACCCGTTCCGATCACCGACTACCTGCATGACATCACGCTGGCGCTCAGGCTGACGATACTTCCGATCAGTCCCGAAATCGCCGCACTGTCCCAACACACGTCGTTTCGGCACGGCGATCCGGCCGACCGGCTGATCGCCGCCACCGCGCTCCATCATCGCGCCACCCTCGTCAGCGGGGACGAGAAACTGCACGGCATTCCCGATCTGAAGGTCGTCTGGTAGGCAGCATCAGGCTCACAGCGCCGCGAAATGATCCGCCATGCGCCGGCGCAGCGCCGCATCCGGCTGCGGACCGCGCATGGCGTCCATGTTCTGCAACATGTGTTCGGGGTTGCTGGTGGCGGGAATGGCGCAGGTGACGGCGGGATGCGCGACGATGAACTTGAGGAAGAAATGTGCCCAGTTGCGGCAATCGATCTCGGCCGCCCAGTCCGGCAGCGCGTGCCCGCGCACGGCATGGAACAGGCCGGCGCGGCGAAACGGCCGGTTGACGATGACGGCGATGCCGCGCTCGGCAGCCAGCGGCAGCAGGCGTCGTTCGGCCTCGCGGTCGGCGATATTGTAGGTGAACTGCACGAAGTCGATGGGCTGCGTGCGCATGATGCGCTCCAGTTCGTCGTGACGGCGGCCATGCGAGGTGGTGACGCCGACGTAACGCACGCGGCCCTCGCTCTTCCAGCCGCGCAGCGTGTCGAGGTGCGTCTCCCAGTCGAGCAGGTTGTGCACCTGCATGAGATCGAAGCGCTCGACGCCCCACAGTTCGCGCGACTTTTCCATTTGCGCGATGCCCATCGCGCGTCCCGGCGTCCACACCTTGGTGGCGGAAAACAGGGCCGCGCGCCCACGCACGCGCGGCAGGCACCAGCCGATCACGTCCTCGGCGGAGCCGTACATGGGCGAGGAATCGATCAGCGTGCCGCCGCGCTCGAAGAAGGTTTGCAGCACCACCGCGCGGCGCTCGCGCGCATCGCGGAAACTGCCGACGTCGAAGCTGATGTAGCTGCCCATGCCGATCGCCGGCAGACGTTCGCCACTGGCCGCGATGGCGCGGGTCAGGATCGGGTCCACGGCATCGGCACGCGACGCCAGCGGCAGCAGCGCGGTGGCCGCGAGGCCATGCAGAAAACGGCGGCGGTCGAGCATTACTCCAGGATCATTCCAGTTCGTCGACGTACAGCCAGCGCCCGTCCTCGCGCCGGAAGCGACTGGTCTCGTGCTGGCGCACGGCGGCGCCGGACCCTGGCTTGTAGCGGGCGACGAATTCCACCCTGCCGTCATTGTCGAGCGGCCCGCCGCTGTCGGTACGGCGCACCTGAAGACCCAGCCACTTGATGCTGCCGGTCGGTGGAAGATCGAGGGTTTCGGGGCGCGTCGACGGATGCCAGGTCCGCAGCAGGTGATCGGCGCGGCCAAGCACGAAGGCGGTGTAGCGCGAGCGCATCAACTGTTCGGCCGTAGCGGGTTCGCCGCCGTCGATGAACGGACCGCAGCAATCGGAATAGGCGCGACCGGAGCCGCAGGGACAGGGTTGGACCGGCATTCGGGTTACCTCCTCGGATCGAGAAGTGTAACCGTCGAATGCCGGTTCCGGGTCAGACGCAGCCGGTCGGCTTGGGCAGGCCGCCGTACTTGGTGATCGGCTTCATCGGACCGCTCATCCAGAGCGAGAACATCGCCTTCTGGTCGGCTTCGAGGTACTGCGCGAATTTGCGGATCGGCGGTACCACACCGTGTTCCTCGTAGTACTCGCGCGCCTTCAGAATCTGTTCCCACTTCTCGCCGCCGATTTCGACGCCGTCGGCCTCGGCCATCGCCTGCGCGATTTCGGGCGTCCAGCGGTCACGGTCCACGAGATAGCCGTCGCCGTCACGTTCTGGAATCGTCATTGTTCACTCCTTAAGGGAAATAGTCGGGTCGTTGCGACCGTCCGGCCCCACACGGAAACGCCTCGCACGGGCCGGAGTACGAAGCGACGTCATTAAACAATACCCTAGCTGGTTAGTCAAGATTTGGGCCGACAAACACCGCTATCGCGCGAGGTAATCGCGCGTGGTCGGCACCACCCCGTGCCGCTTCGCCATCTGGACGTGGAACACCACCTCATCCCAATGCCGGAAGGCCGCCTCGGTCGATGCGAGGTAGAACTCCCACATGCGGCAGAAGCGCTCGTCGAAATGCGCCGCCGCGTCACGGCGCACGGCCTGGAAACGCCGGAACCACTCGGCCAGCGTGTCGGCGTAATGCAGACGCCAGACCTCCACATCGGTGGTCATGAGCGCGGTCGGTTCGATGGCCGCGACGATCTCGGACAAGGCCGGCGTGTAGCCGCCGGGGAAGATGTAGCGGCGTATCCAGGGATTGGTGCCGCCGGGCGGCTGGGTGCGGCCGATGGTGTGCAGCAGGGCCGCGCCGTCGTCCGCGAGCAGGCGGTCGACCTGCTGGAAAAACGCCTCGAAATAGGGTTGGCCGACGTGTTCGAACATGCCGACGCTGACGATGCGGTCGTAGGGTCCGGCTGCCGGCACGGCATGTTCGCGGTAGTCGCAGTAATGAAAGCGCACGCGTTCGGCCAAGCCGCGCCGCGCGGCCTCCGCCTCGGCCACGCGCAACTGCTCGCGCGACAGCGTCAGCCCATCGACCTGCACATCGAAGTCCGACGCCAGCCGAAACGCCAGCGCACCCCAACCGCTGCCGATGTCCAGCACGCGCATGCCGGGTTCGAGCAGCAGCTTGCGCGCGATCAGCCGGCACTTGGCGAGCTGCGCCTCTTCCAGCGTCATGCCCTCGCGCTCGAAATAGGCGCAGGAATAGAACATCTCGCTGTCGAGGAAACGGCGGAACAGCCATTCGTCGAGGTCGTAGTGATGGGCGACGTTGAGATAGGCACGCCGTACGCGGTTGCCCTGTTCGAGCACGACGCGCAGCCAGCGCATCGGCAGCATCGCGCGCTGGTTCAGCAGGCTGGCGAAATTGCGCACGGTCACGTCGAGCACTGCACGCAGGTCGGCGCCGCCCGCATCCCAGGCACCTTCCATATAGGTGTTGCCGAACTCGAACGCCGGATCGTGCGCGATGCGCGCCATCGCGGAGGGTTCGCGAAAGCGGATTTCGGCGCGCGGCTCGCCCTCGCCGAAGACGTGGGTGATGCCGCCCGGGAGCTGCACCACCAGCGTGCCCCGACGTATCTGCCGTTCCAACAGTTCCAGAAGCATGTATCGCCCCCCCTGCATCCAGAAACATGGGCGGGTCCCGTGCGGGTCCCGTGTCATTGTTCCTAGTCGCCCGCGGTCGGTACGTCAACTGCAATACGCTGCACAGCGATGCGCGACACGCCCAGGAAGCGCCGGCTCATTCAGCATTTCCCTCACGACACGGGATGACGCCTGTCCCACCACACCATCAGCAAGGTCAGCGTCACCGCGAACGCGAGCAGGATCAGCGCCGTGGCGAGACGGTTGAGCAGCGCCGGCGCGATCAGCAGCACCGAACCCAGCCCCAGCATCATCAGGCCCGACACCAGCTTGAGCGCCCGGCCCTCGCGCTCGCTCAGACGGCGTGCGCCTAGCGTGATCACGAAGGCGCCGGTGATCAGCATCAGCGGCAGCACGTAGACCACGTTGTAGAGCGCCAGCCACAGGTAGTATTCGAGCGGCGCCAGCCCGTGCAGCGTGAGGATGCGCGTGTAGACCATCGGGAATCCCGCCGTGCACAACAACTCGTAGGCATTCGCCATCAGCGCCAGCACGATGGTACCGACGATCATCAGCGGCAGGCTGTCGGCACGCAGCAGGCCGCGCATGCGCGCGAACAGACGGTGTTCCTGCGAGTCCGTCAACGTCAGCGTCACGCCGCGTTTGAAGGCGAACCACTCCTTGACGTTGACCACCGCGATGAACAGCGCCACCAGACCGGCGACCACGGTGATCGCGCGCAGATGGCCGACCAGCAGGAACAGGTTCAGCCACGCCGCCATGAACAGGAAATAGACCAGTCCGGACACGCTCAGGAACAGGCCGCCGATCAGCAGCATGCGCGCGCGGCTGCGGGTGTGCACGAGCATGCTGAGCAGGAACAGCAGCACGAAGAAGGCACAGGGATTGAAAGCGTCGAGGCTGGCCAGCACCAGCGTGAGCACCGGCAACGACAGCGTCGTTGCATCCAGGCCGCCCGGCAGCGCGGGCAGCGGCGGTTCGGCTGGCGGCGCGGTCGTGAACCGCACACCGGGCGGCGCCTCGCCGAAGGCCTCGGCATAACAGTGCGCGAGGGCCCCGACCAGTTGATGACCCACGCCTTCCGCGTGATCGAAACCCGCGAAGCCGCGTCCGCACCAGATGAAGCTCGGGACCGAGGTCACGTCCGCGCCCACCTCGCCGGCCAGCCGTTCGAACAGCGCACGCCCGGCGGCATCGCGCGACACGTCATGCGACGCGACCTCGATCCACGGAAAGCGCTGCGGCAGCGACTCAATGAACGGCCGCGCCTCCCGACAGTGCGGGCAGTGTTCGGTCCAGAAGAACCAGAGCCTGACCGTGCGCGCCTCGGCATCGGTCCACGCCGGCGTATTGGCCGGGGTGCCGGTCGACGCATCCGCCGCCGCACCGGCCAGCGCCAGCAACAGGCAGAACGCGACCAGCAGGCGACTCACATCGCGAACTCCACCCGCCGCAGGCGGCCGTCTTCCAGGCCGGCGTCGCACCACAGCTCGACCAGCGCACGGCCGGCAACCGGATGCCGCAGCGTCGGCACCAGTTCCGAGAACGGCTTCAGCACGAAGGGATACTTGAGGATGTCGGGATGCGGCAGCTTGAGCGTCGCATCGACCCGTTCGCCGTACAGCAACAGGTCGAGATCGAGCGTACGGGCGACGAAACCGTGCGCCGCCGGGTCCCGACCATGGACGACCTCGATCTCCCGCAGTTGGGCGCGCAGGGCGTCGACCGGAAGGTCGGTGTCGAAACCGACCACCAGGTTGAAGAACGGCTCACCGACGAATCCCTCGGCCGGACTTTCGTACACCGGCGATTGCGCGAGTTCGCCGAAGCGCGCCCGCAGTTCCAGGAGCGCCGCGCGGACGTTGCGTTCGCGATCGATGTTGGAACCGATGCCGACGTAGACGCGCATTTCAGTCCTTCTCGCCGCGTTCGATCGACACGCCCACCTCGCGCGCACCCTTCACCGCGCCCGGCTTGCCGGCCGTGACACGCACCCAGGGCACGCCGAATTCCTCCTGCACCATCGCGGCGATGCGCTCGGCCAGGGTCTCGACCAGCATGAACTGGTGCTCGTCGGCCAGCGCCTTGACGCGCTTGGCCACGGCCTTGTAGTCGAGCGTGTCGTCGATGCTGTCGCTGGCAGCCGCACGGCGGATGTCGGCAGCCATGTCGAGATCGATGCGCACCTGCTGACGGATGCGCCGCTCCCACTCGTAGATGCCGATGACGGTATCGATGCGCAGATCGCGGATGTAAACGATGTCCATGCCGGGCCTCATTGAAATGGTGGCCCATTATCCCGGATCGCGCGCACGATACCCACCCGCCGGCCACCCGGCGGGCTATGATGATGCGGACCCACGGAGACCGCGCCGATGAGCGAACGCTTGGAACTGGTATTGCACAACGACATCGAGGCCCTCGGCACCGCCGCGGCCCGGCTGGGCGCGTTCCTCGAAACCCTGACGCTGCCCTGCGCGACGATCTATGCCATCGACCTCGCCTTCGAGGAAATCGTCAGCAACACGATCAAATATGGCTACGTGCCGGGCCGGCCCGACCGCATCGAGGTCGTCCTCACCGTCGACGCCGGGACGGCCCGCATGCGCATCAGCGACCGCGCCAACGCCTTCGATCCGCTGGCCGCCGACGCGCCCGACCTGAACCTGTCGACGGAAGACCGCCCGGTCGGCGGCCTCGGCATCCATCTGGTCAAAAACCTCGTGCGCGGGATGGAGTACCGCCGCGACGGCGGGCAGAATATCCTCACACTGGATTTTGCGGACGCCGAAACCACCGGCCCGCGAACGGGAGAACCCGCATGAGCATCGATGTGACCTACAGAGAACGGCAACCCGGCCTGTTCGAGCTCACGCTCGCCGGCCGCCTGGACACCGACACCTATGCCCAGGTCGAGGCGACGCTGGACGGCATCTTCGCCAACGCCGTGCGGGGCATCCAGTTCGACATGAGGGATCTCACCTACCTGAGCAGCATGGGCCTGCGCGTCCTGATCAAGACCATGAAACGGCTGCGCCCGGTGCGCGGCACGGTGACGCTGACCCACCTGCAACCGCAGATCCACAAGGTGATCGAGATCGCCAGCGTCCTGCCCAAGGAAAACATCTTTTCGAGCGTCGAAGAGGCCGATGCCTACTTCGACGCCATGCAGAGCAAGGTCCTGGGTCAGGACGGTTGACGGGGCGCCGCAGCCGTCAGCCCCAAAGACTCCCCTTGTCTCCCACCGGCGCTTCTGGTATCGTGCGCCGCTCTTTGGATCAGCTCAGACTTTCTGGAGTCCCCCATGGCCCGAGTGTGTCAGATCACGGGTAAACGGCCGATTACCGGCAACAACGTGTCCCATGCCCACAACAAGACCCGTCGCCGGTTCCTGCCGAACCTGCACACCCATCGTTTCTGGGTGGAAGGCGAAAAGCGCTTCGTGACCCTGCGCATCAGCAGCAAGGGTATGCGCATCATCGACAAGAAGGGCATCGAGACCGTGCTCGCGGACATGCGTGCCCGCGGCGAAAAGGTCTAACGGAGAACCGCCATGGCCAAGAGCATCCGCGACAAGATCCGACTCGTGTCGAGCGCCGGCACCGGTCACTTTTACACGACCACCAAGAACAAGCGCAACATGCCGGACAAGATGGAGATCAAGAAGTACGATCCCGTCGTCCGCAAGCATGTGATGTACAAGGAAGCCAAGATCAAGTAAGGCTTCCGGTACGACGGAAACACGAAAAAGCCCGGCTATGCCGGGCTTTTTCGTGTCCGGA
>JAQVJI010000104.1:7504-9424 GCA_028695255.1 Chromatiales bacterium
AACTCGCGCAAGGCACGGACGCCGCTCGCCTCCGCCTGCGCGCACCAGTCCTGCAAGGCATGCAACAGCGCCTCGTGGCTGGCGTGGGCACGCCCCCAGACCGCCTGCAAGCGTGCCCGGAATTCGTACACCGTGCGCAGCGACTGGCTGCGGTCCAGCGCCTGCGACAGGCGCTCCCGCGCTCGTTCGTCCATACGCCCCTCCTCCCGCAACAGCAACCGCCGCGCACGCCTCAGCAACGCCCGGCAGGAGGCGTCGGCACGTGCTCGTTCCTCCTTCAACACCGGCTGCATCACGCAGCGCGCGTAGTCGGCCATCACCTGCATGCGCGCGGTGACCACCGCCCGCACCGTCTCCATGTCCGCGCCGCGCTTGGCCGGGTCGACATAGGGTCGCGGCGCCACGCGCCTGACCTGCGCCAGTCCCAGCCAGGCCAGCAGGCGGATGTACATCCAGCCGACGTCGAACTCCCACCAATGGCGCGAAAAGCGCGCCGAGCCCGGAAACGCGTGGTGGTTGTTGTGCAACTCCTCGCCGCCGATCAGCAGGCCGACGTTGCAGATGTTGGTCGAGCTCTCGCCCGTCATCTCGTAATTGCGATACCCCCAGAAATGCGCCGCACCGTTGATCACGCCCGCGGCCCAGAACGGGATCCACAGCATCTGCACCGCCCAGATGGTGATGCCGGCGACGCCGAACAGCAGCAGGTCGAGCAACAACAGCAGCACGATGCCGTAGTTCGGGAAGCGACCGTACAGCACGCGCTCGATGCGATCGTCCGGGGTTCCGTGACCATAGCGCTCGACCGTCTCCCGGTTGCGCGCCTCGGCGCGGTACAGCTCGGCACCCTGCAACAGCACCTTGCGGATGCCGAAGACGTGCGGGCTGTGCGGGTCCTCCGGCGTTTCCGCCTTGGCGTGATGCTTGCGATGGATCGCCACCCACTCGCGCGTCACCATGCCGGTGGTGAGCCAGAGCCAGAAGCGGAACAGATGCGCCACCACCGGATGCAGGTCGACCGCACGATGCGCCTGCGCGCGGTGCAGATAGATCGTGACCCCGAGAATGGTCAGGTGCGTGGCGATGAGAGTAACGACGACATAGCCCCACCAAGGGAGCTCGACAAAACCGTAGAACATGGGATGTATCCGAGCGGCCGGACGGCACGCGTGTTGCGGAGGGATGCAACCACTCTAGCCGAAACCCCGGCATGGAACAATTCGACCGACGTTCGGACGATCCTGGTCAGACGGGCCACGCGCATCACCCAGGCACGGCCAGCGCCTCCCTGACGCGATCCTGGATAGGCCCCGATACAACGCATGCGCCATATCGACTCGAAGGATCGCGAGGCAACTGAGCAGTCCGAGTTGAGCGCCTTGTTCGCCTCTTCGCCTTTATTTCAAATGGGCCTCAATTGTGTCGGCAGACAGATCAGCGCCACACTCCCACTCAACGAAATACTTTCCGTTATGTATCTTCTTGAATTCTTCTGGATCTTTTAATGGCTCGAATGCCTCCCCCTTCAGATAAGGGCTTACATCAAATTCACCTGACCGTCCATTCTCAGCTACGATACAAAGGATGAAGTTCTCTTTTGGAATAACCTGTTGAATAATCATTGATCCAATCCTCGTATGGGAAACGGCTTACTCCCGGTAACCGCCAATTGCCAATCCGCCATCAATTCTTCCTGATGAATTTCAATCCAGGCCACTACGAGTTTATGTTTCTTCTTCGGTAACTCTCCGGCCAACAATGTGCCATCTTCAATCGCATAGACCGCAAATTGTCCTTGGTATTCCGCATGAATATGTGGCACATGATGTTTGTCTGCGTCATAGAAGAACATCCTTATGAGAATGCCGTAGAACATTGAAATTGTTGGCACTGCACTTCCTCTTTCTTTATGCCGAACGC
>JAQVJI010000105.1 GCA_028695255.1 Chromatiales bacterium
GGTGAGGTTATGGGGCCATGGTGGTTGAGATGGCTGCGCTGGCTTGAGCCGCCGGTGCGGCCGCTCCGGCAGTCGGCCGTGACGGCCGAGGGGCACGCGGATGAGATTCCGGGTCTCGGGCGCTTCTGGGTCGTGCGCACCGTCGATTGCGTCGGTGCGAGCTGTCCGCGGCCGCAGTTGCTGACCATGAAGGCGATCAATCAGTTGCGCGATGGCGAGGTGATCGAACTCATCACGGACAATCCGGTGTCCGTGGAGTCGATCCCGGACCTGATGGTGGTCCTGTGCAGCACGCACCTGGCCACCGTGCATGAGGAGGATCGCTGGCGTATCTACCTGCGCAAGGGGGTTTGATCTCTCGGCGCGGGTCCAACGACAAATCGAAAGGTGAGGAGACTCATGAGCACCGATAATTGCGCGACGGCCATCAAGGTCGAGCCGGGACACGCACTGCTGGCCCACAAGGGCGGATTCAGTGCCTTGATGATTCTGGTCCTGGTGGGCATCGCATCCTGGATCGCCCTGTCCATCGACGAGCGCTTCATTTACATGCTGGTGTACGCCTGGTTCGGCGTCATCTACGGCCTGTTGCTGCAATACGGCCGCTTCTGCATGGCCTCGGCGGTGCGCGACCTGTTCGCCGTCGGCGTACCGCGCATGGCGGTCGGCATGCTGATCGCGGTGATCCTGTTCTCGCTCACCGCGGCCGCTGTAACCGTGTCCGGCTACAGCACCTTCCATCCGCATCCGCTCGGCTGGCACATCCTGATCGGCGGCCTGATTTTCGGCTTCGGCATCATGTTCACCGGCGGCTGCGCCTCCGGTTCGCTGTACAAGACGGGCGAAGGCAACGTCGGCTCGCTGCTGGTGGTCATCTCGATCTCCTTCTCGCAGGCCGTGTTCGCGGTGCTCGGCGGCTGGACCAACGCGCTGGCGCCGGCCTCGTGGGCCGAGTCGGCGATGGAAAAGGGCATGCCGGAAGAACTCAGCGTCACCGATGGCTGGTTCGACCAGTTCACCGCCGGCTACGTCTGGGATCTGCACGGCACCACGGTCGCCGAATGGCTGAACATGACCAACGTCTGGGTCGGCGCCTTCATCGGCAACGCCCTGCTGAGCGCGATCATCCCGTCGCTGCTGCTGGTCGTCGGGCTCTACTTCTTCTCCTATCGCAAGGGCTATCTGCGCCGCCACAAATTGCAGCATGGCTCGTTCAACGACGACCTGCGCGGCCTGTGGTCGATGCTGACCTCGTCGAAGAACACCGCGCTGGCCGGCCTCGGTCTCGGCGTCTTCGCCGGCGCGCACATGTGGGCCACCGGCGCGCTGCGCGACCATTACCAGATATTCAACTTCGGCGAACTGCTGGAGAAGATGGGCTACACCAGCGCGGTGTCGATCCAGGGCACGGTGTTCGATCCGGGCTACTGGTACATCACCACCCAGGAGGCGCAGTGGGGCGGCTGGGTGCTGGACAAGCTCGGTTTCCAGATGACCGACAACGTCTTCTTCGGACTGGAGAACGGTCTGCCCAACCCGCTGCTCAACGCGCCCGGCATGATGTCGATCGGCATCATCCTCGGCGCGGCGATGCTGGCCCTGGTGCGGCGCGAGTTCAAGTTCAAGCTGCCCGACATGGAAGCGGCGACGTTCGCCATCGTCGGCGGCATCCTGATGGGCATCGGCGCGCGCGTCGGCATGGGCTGCAACGTCGGCGCCTTCTTCGCGGCCGTGACCAACGGCGACATGTCCGGCTGGATCTTCCTGTTCGGCATGGCGGCGGGCGGCTTCGTCGGCGTCAAGCTGTTCAACATGTATTTCGAGTGGAAGGCGTCGCGCAACGACGAGTTCGCACTCTGACGTAAGGGGGCTTCTAAAAAGTCCCCTCTCCCCCGCGGGGGAGAGGGTTAGGGTGAGGGGGCGTGCCGATACAGTCGCTCATACCCTCACCCCCGACCCTCTCCCAGAAGGAGAGGGGGATTGTTGGAGGCCCCGCAATCTTTCAAAACACCCAGGAGAAAGACCATGGCAGTGAAATTCGACAAGGTGTCCGACGGTGAATGGGCGCTCGACGTGACCGGCTACGTCTGTCCGCATCCGCAGATGTACACCAAGAAGGCCTTGCAGAAGATGGGTTCGGGCGACGTCCTGACCCTGTTGTTCGACAACCCTTCGTCCGGCGAATCGATCATCGCGATGTGCGAGTCCGAGGGCAACGAACTGTTCGAGCGCAGCGAGGACGGCACGCCGTTCACCTGGAAGATCCGCAAGGGGTGACGCGATGCGACTGGGCGTGGTGTTGACGGACGAACAGTTCGGCCAGGATGCCGTGAACGTGCTTTCCGCGGCGGCGCGGCGCGGCTGGGAAACCCGCTGCTTCCTGACCGACACCGGGGTGAAGGTGCTGGACGACGATGCGTTTCGTGCGTATCTCGACCAAGTGTCGGACTGGGTTGCGGTATGCGAACTCAGCGTGGAGCGTTATGCCCACGCGGCGCTCGAACGGCCGGGCATGAAGGATCGGGTGATCGTCGGCGGCCAGTATCAGGACGCCGAACTGGTCCGCAATACCGATCGCGTGCTGGTGTTCTGAGGGGGGTATCGATGACGGATTCAGTGAAGACGATCCTCGTGATCGCGCAGGACAAGAAGACCGAGGCGCTGCGCATGGCGAGCGGCCTCACGCTGCTCGACGACCGCGTGCAGGTCAGCGTGCTGGGCGATCTCGAAGACAGCGACGCGGTCAACGAGCAGCTCGAAGCGCTGGACTTCGCCGACGTGGTGGTGGATCGCCTCGATCCCGCGCAGGCGGTGGACATGGCGAAACTCGCGACGCAGGTCGGCGCCGCCGATGCGGTCTACATGATTTGAAATGCAGTCGCGCAGCGACGCCGTACCCCTCCCTGTGGGAGAAGGTGGCCCGAAGGGCCGGATGGGGGAGCGATCGTCACGGCGCTGCGATTTCGATGGTTTGTTCGGCGCAAGTCGCCATGAATGTCAGGAGGCAGTCGCATGTCCGGTAGTGAAACCGTACTGATCGTCCACGCGGGCAATCCCCGCGCGGACAGCAACAGCGCGCTGCTGGCCGAACGGCTGGCGGATGCGGCGCGCAGCCAGGGTCGGCCGGTGGAAAGCGTGCATGTGGGGGAGGATGTCGACGGTCTGCTGGACCGGCTGGAGGCCGGTGCCTTGCCGGTGGTCGTCAAGCACCGAAATCGCTGAGATCGCACTGCGGTTTCTGCGTCAGGACTGTAACGAGTCAATTGCATTTCGCGCCCGGCGTTCATCCGATTCGTGATTTGCAATGTGCTTTCGTCGCAGATTATTGACAACATACTGAAAATAAAGGCTTTCGTATTGTGGCACGTCAAGTGCAATGCGAAGCCCGGCAGGTTTTTGGGTGCGTCCCGACGGCGGGGCGTACCGGGCCGGTGATTGCCGGATCGAACCGGGGCGCCGGGCGTGAAAGCCGATAACCCTATCAAGTGGAGGAGTCCGAGAATGCGAGACATCAGCTTGTCGTCGACCCATTGGCTGCGGTCGGCGGTGCTCGGGAGCGCAGTCGCTCTGGCGCTCGTCGGCTGCGGCGGCGGCGAAGACACCAGTGGGGCCAATCCCGTGGCCCAGAACGTCCACACCCCGGCGCAGATCGCGCAGGAGTCGGCGGACAACTACAACGACAACGTGAACGGCCTGATTACCGGCGCCACCCTCAAGCGGTGGATGGGCGACTGGGTCAATCAGCGTCCGCCGGGCGTCACCGGCAAGCTGGTGATTCTGCAATCGAGCGCGGGGCCGGAGGGCTTCGAGTTCGTCAAGCCCGACAACAAGACGGTGTTCACCTATCAGGTGCCGACCAGCGAATGGGTGCAGACCCGTTCCAATGGCGTGATCCAGACGGTGAGCATGGTGCCGGACGGCCCGACCATCGACGCGCTGCTGAAGAAGTACGGCATCGATCCCAACAACGACATGATCGTCTGCTCCATGGGCACCGGCAGCTTCTCGCTGGCGATGAACCAGGGCCGCTGCTGGTACATGTTCCGCTACTGGGGTCTCGACAAGAAGAATCTCGCCATTCTGAACGGTTCCAACGACTGGCAGGTGACGAGCGGTGCGATGACGGCGGCGGATTTCGCGGCCACCGCGAGCAATCCGCCGAACAACGGCATCTGGTCGGTGCGTGACGTGCCGAACGACAACACCGCGCTTCAGGCGAGCGTCGAGGACATGATCAACGTGGTCACGTCCAGCGACGTCAACGATCTGACCGATGGCGTGTTCATCTGGGATGCGCGCAGCATCGATCAGTACAGCGCCGGCGAGATCGACGAGAACGGCAACGTTCCCGCCAACTACATGAGCACGTTCCAGAACAGCGGTTCGCGTCAGGGTCATCCGAACGGCACGCTGCAACTCAACTACGTGAACATGCTGCTGGCGGCGCAGGGCTACAGCTACAAGCCCAAGTCGCAACTGATGGCGTATCTCGACGGCCAGGTCGATGCGGCCGGCAAGGGCTTCTCCGATTCCACCTATCAGCACGTGGGTGTCGGCAATGCCTATCAGCCGGGCGACACGATCTACGCCTACTGCGAGACGACCTTCCGTGCCATGATCACGGGCGTGGCCTCGGCAGTGATCCTCGGCAAGCCGACGCGCTTCTACGACGGTGCGATGGTGGAGTGGAACTCGCTCTCCAGCATCGTCGCGGCCGACGGCAACCCGATCCTGCCGGCGGATTCCCCGTGGCGCACGGATCTGGCTTCGCGTTCGTACTTCAAGCCGGCCTCCAGCCCGCTGCTGATCGCGACGCGTCAGATCACCGACCCGTATGCGGCGACCGCC
Source organism: Chromatiales bacterium (assembly GCA_028695255.1). Lineage (GTDB taxonomy): Bacteria > Pseudomonadota > Gammaproteobacteria > Ectothiorhodospirales > Ectothiorhodospiraceae > JAQVJI01. The sequence continues at coordinate 4,849 of JAQVJI010000105.1, forward strand.
AACAAGATCATCAACGACGACCGTGCCTACAAGCTCGGCACCGGCGGCAACGGTGGCAGCACTGGCGGCGGCGGTGGCGGTGCCCCCAGCAACCCCTGTGGTGGCTGATGCGCGATTGAAGATGTTTTGAAGGGCGTACCTACCTTTCGAGCCCGCCTAGGCGGGCTCGATTTTTTCGTGGAGACGACCGGATGAATCCGGGGAGTACGCGCAAATGGTGGCTGTCGTTGCCGTTGCTGATCGTCGTGGCGGTGGCTGCGTATTTCCTGCTGCCCATGACGACCGAGCGGCAGGCCTCCGGACCGGAGACTGCCGATGGCGTCGCGGCCTTTCTCGACCGCCACTGGTCGACGCCCCTGCCGGCGCAGGCTGCGGTGCCGCAGGGCTGGCCGGCCCACGAGGCCGCGCTGGGCGCCGAGGCCTGCGGTCGGTGCCACACGCAGCAATACGAGGACTGGCAGACGGCGCGCCACAGCCACACCATGCGCGCCGGCATTCTGTGGCAGTTCCATGTTTTCGATCAGGTCGATTCCAACCGCTGCATGGATTGTCATGCGCCGTTGGCCGAACAAAAGGCGCTGGCCGCGCGCGACAATGCCTGGCCGGCGGCCCCGGTGAGCGATCCGCCGCCGCATGTTTCGACCGATCTGCACTTGCAGGGATTGACCTGTTCCGCCTGTCACGTGCGCGGTCAACGCCGTTTCGGACCGCCCTCGCGCAAGGGTCTGCGCGGTAACGAACCGGATCTGCCGCACGGTGGTTTCGAGCCGAGCGCAGCATTCGAGGACAGCCGATTCTGTTCCGGTTGTCACCAGTTCCCGGAAGATGGGCCGCGCCTGAACGGCAAGCTGCGGCAGGACACCTACAACGAGTGGCTGAACTCCGATTACGGACGGCGCAACGTCACCTGCCAGTCCTGCCACATGCCGGACCGGCGTCACCTGTGGCGCGGCATTTCGGATCCGGAGATGACGCGTCGGGCCCTGTCGCTCGATATCGACGTCGCGTGGCGGGAGGACGGTCACCTCGACGTCGTCGCCGGGATCGTCAACAGCGGGGCGGGGCATCACTTCCCGGCCTATCTGGTGCCGCGCGTGGAGGCGCATCTGGTGTTGATCGATCCGGCCGGCCGCGAGCGCGTGGTACTGGGCCGGCATGTGTTCCAGTGGCGCACCGGCGTCGATCTCAAGGATGAGGCCTACGATCAGCGTCTGCCGGCCGGTGAATCGGTGCAGATTGCAGTCAGCCTGAGTGCGCCCGATCAGCCCGGCTGGGCCATCGGTCTGCGCTTCGAGGTGGCGCCGAAGGAGCATTACGAGCGGGTCTATCGGGACATGCTCCGTCAGGCCGATCAGATGCGCCCCGACACGCTGACCCTGCTGCGTCAGGCATTGGCGGAAGCGGAGGCGACGCGCTACGGTGGCCTGTGGCTGTCGCAGCCGTTGCCGCCGCGGCAGGCCCCGGCGGGTGCAGGTGGGTCGATTGCAAATTGACGACGGTCTGCCGTGCATTGGCCATCTGCAATCCGTATTTGCCGATGCGGCTTTGCAACGCATTGTTTATACGTGATTTTCCATGTGGCATGGATCATGTATTGGAAGCCCGGCATGGTTTGCACGGCCACCGGCCGGTGGCATGCCGCAAGCTGGGGAGGTGAGTGCCGATGTCCATTTTGCGTATGTCTGCCATCGCAACCCTGCTGTGGGCCTTCGCCATGGTCGGTGCGGGGGCTGCTGAGCGGAACGAGCGGCAGGACACCGACAAGGCGGCTGCGTCGACCGGTGCCTTTTCGCCGCTGCCGGTCGGCGCGCAGCCGGCGTCCGTGTCGCCGAGACCCGGACGCCTGCGTTTTCGCAACGGTCCGGTCTGCATGTGTGCCGGCGGACTCGGCGAGACGGACATCGAGGCGGCGTCCGGCGTCCGGCGTCCGGTCGCCCAACCGCGCTGATCGCGATTGACTCGGCGATGGTTGCGAATGACGGTTTTCCAGAAGGTTTATTTTGCATAACGAACATATCGACTCAGAGCGACGACAGGAGGAAAAGATGTCTGAACGTAAACGTGGTCTGCTGCATTCGGTAACCAGCTCTTTCCGCAAGGGTCTGGCGCTGGTGGCCATCACTGCGGTGGCGCTGGTCGGCTGGGCCGTCGTGTCGGTGCAATCGCTGGAAAGCGACGCCGTGGAAGTCACGACCGCCGCCGAATCCGGTGGTTGGGGCAGCGAGGTCTTCAATGCCGTGCATGTCGCGGCCATCGCCGACGGTCTGATCAAGCCGGCGAATGCCTGTGGTCTCGGTGCCTCCTCCTGCTTCAAGTGCCATAACGGTACGCGTGCCGCGGCGCCGTCCACTCTGGCCTGGCACACGCAGCACGACAAGGTGAATGGTTCCTGTGTGGGTTGCCATGCCGGCAATCCGCGCCTCATGCGACAGGAAATGGCGCACAAGGGTCTGGTCGGCGATCCGCGTGCGAACCCGGAGATCTGCGCCAGTTGCCACAAGAGCGATCTGGATGCGCTGGTCGAGCAGTACCGCAAGATCGGTCAGTGATTTCCGGCGGTCGAACAACACGACACATACCACAAAGCGGGGTTGAGAAAATGACGAAGAAAGAGGTAAGGGGCGCCAGGGCTCGTGTCGGTCGCCTGGCTGCGTTGGGGGTGCTCGGGGCGATGGCCGCCGGCAGTGCGCAGGCCGGTCCGACCTTCCAGGTTGGCGACGAGGGTTCGCTGACGCTGAATTACGAGCTTCAGATCTGGTCGCAGTTCAAGGACTTCCGGTCCAACGAGCATGACGGCGAGTCGTACGACACCTTCCTGCGCCGCAACCGCATCACCGTGACCGGCCAGTACAACGACTACGTCGGGTTCTATGCGCAGATCGAGGCCGGCAACGACAGCAAGTACGGCAACGACGATCGCAATACCTTTTTCCGCGATGCCTACGTGACCTTCGACTGGAGCGATTCGGTGCGCTTCATCGCCGGCCGCTTCAAGAACACCTTCACGCGTGAAAATCTCGAGGCCTGCTTCGAGCCGCTGACGCTGGACCGCGGCCTGATTTCCTATTCGCCGTTCGGCGGCACCCGCGACACGGGTATCGCGATGTGGGGCAACCTGGCGGACGCGAAGTTCCAGTATCGCGTGATGCTCGCCGACGGCCGCGAGGGCGACGAGGTGCCGAAGGACAACCCGCGCATGACCGCGCGCGTCCACTATTCGCTGTTCGATCCGGAATTCTCCTACGGTTATCGTGGTACCTACCTCGGCACGCAGAAGGTGCTGACCATCGGTGCCGCCGTCGACCATCAGGCCGACGTCGCCTATGCGAATTACCTGGGTCGCGAGGATGCCAAGAGCTATACCGCGTGGACCACCGACGTGTTCTTCGAGTATCCGACGGATGCCGGGACGGTCACGCTGTCGGGTGCCTACATGGATTACAGCGTGGACGGTGCGCTCAAGGGCGACCCGATGCTGATCGACCCCGACCTGACGCCGGCGGCCGACCAGAAGGGTTACTACGTGAAGGGCGGCTACCTGTTCCCGGACAAGATCGGCATCGGCCGCCTGCAGCTCTTTGCCCGTTACGAGCATGCCGACTATGATAGGAACGATCCCTACTACGATTACGACATCGCCAGTGTGGGAGCCAACTACTACATCAGCGGCCAGCAACTGAAGTTCACGGCTGAATACTCCGACGTCAAGTACGACGAACAGCACCCGACGCTGAACTCCCTGCGCGACTACAAGCAGGCAACCCTGGGTTTCCAGATGCTGTTCTGAACCACGCCATGGTCTGATCGCAGCATCGGAAATTCCCGTAGACGAGAGGACCCAAGTCATCAGCACCCGGGACTCCCTGATGTCCAGGAAGCCGGAGGTCCTGCCGAATCCCAGGCGGCAGGGCCTCCTTTCCGGACCCGCTTTCGTCGCGGCGATGGTTGCCATCGCCGCGCTTCTTTTTTTTGTGGCCGGCAGCGCGCTGCCGGCCACGTTCGTCCTGGAACTGGGCGTATTGCTCGTGGTGCTGGCTGCGGCGATGGTCGGCCTGTCGGTCGGCGTGCTGCTGATGCGTTGGCAGCAACGGCGCGCGCTCGACATCCTGCGTGCCGGCGTGCTCGAAGCGCAGGAGGGCAATCTGCATCCGGTTTCCGTGCCGGCGGTCGCGGATAACTATCAGCGCGCACTGTTCGACGAATACAACCGCATGATGTCCGCACTCGGACGCATGTTCACCTTCGTCGAGGAATGCCAGAACAAATACCTGCACGAACGCAACAAGATGAACGTCATCGTGCAGGGCGTGCCGGTGGCCCTGATGACGGTGGACGACAACGTGGTCGTGACCACCGCCAACCGCCAGGCCGAGGGTCTGTTCGAGGTCCCACCGCAGGGTCTGGTCGGACGCGATCTGTTCAGTCTGCTGCCGCTCAACGAGAGCGATCGCGACGTGCTGCGCGACGCCTTCCTGTACAAGCAGAACGTGCGCAACCGCGTCATCCGCATACCGCTCGGCGGCATGGA
>JAQVJI010000007.1:0-1819 GCA_028695255.1 Chromatiales bacterium
ATGCTGCACAAGGTCATGAACGGACAACCGTCCGAATCCATGCCCGCATTGCGTGCCCTCGATCCGCAGATCGCCGTGGACATCGTGAGCTACCTGCCGCAACTGCCCAAGCAGTGACTGATACCCGTCGATGACCGGCCGTGGGCGGCGCGTGCCGCTCACGGCCTCATGCACATGGAATTTCCGACATGTTGAAGAAACTTCTGGCGTGGCTGCGTCGGCCCGCCCATACCGGCTACATGCTGCTGATCGGCGGCGTGGCCGGCATCATCTTCTGGGGCGGTTTCAACACCGCGATGGAACAAACCAACACGATGGGTTTCTGCATCTCCTGCCACGAGATGGAGCAGACCGTCTACCAGGAATACAAGGAAAGCGTGCATTACAAGAATGCCTCCGGCGTGCGCGCGATCTGCTCCGACTGCCACGTCCCGCGCGACTGGGTGCACAAGGTGGCGCGCAAGATCAGGGCCAGCAACGAGCTCTGGCACAAGATGGTCGGCACCATCGACACGCCCGAGAAGTTCGAAGCCAGGCGCCTCGTGCTGGCGGAACGCGTATGGAAGGAGATGAACGACAACAACTCACGCGAATGCCGCAACTGCCATTCGTTCGAGGCGATGGACTTCCACAAGCAAGAGGCGCGCGCAGCGGAAAAGATGGAAGAAGCAATGCCGAAGAACACGCCGTGCATCGAATGCCACAAGGGCATCGCGCACAAGAAGCCGTTCGTCGAACGCGACGACTGAGAGGGTGATCGTAAAACCGACTCGTCGGGAATCGGTAGGTGAACGCCGGCTCCCACGCGTAGCCCGGGGGATGGTCCGCGGTCGTCAGCGACACCGCCCTCCCCAATCCCGGATTTCATTTCATTCCATCCGGGCTACGTGCTCGACCACACTGTTCGAACGCGTCCCAGCCGTAGGCCAGGTTGCGCGAAAGCGCTACCTGACGCACCGTGCTGCGAATCTCAGGCCATTTCCCTGCATCAACCCTTGCGGAACGTCAGCCCGTCCGCTGCCGCATCGACGTGGATACTGTCGCCCGGCTCGAATTCGCCGCGCAGGATCGACTGCGCGAGCGGGTTTTCGAGCTGGTGCTGGATCGCGCGCTTGAGCGGACGCGCACCGTACACCGGATCGAAGCCGGCCTCACCCAGGCGGTCGAGCGCGGCCTGCGTGAGTTCGAACCCAAGTTCGCGTTCGGCCAGGCGCTTGCGCAGATAGCCGAGCTGGATGTCGACGATGGCGCGGATCTGCTCGCGGCCGAGCGGATGGAACACCACCACCTCGTCGACGCGGTTGATGAACTCGGGCCGGAAGTGCTGGCCGACGACATCCATCACCGCCTTCTTCATCTCGTCGTAGTGCTCCTCGCCGGCCAGCTCCTGAATGAGCTGGCTGCCGAGATTCGAGGTCATGACGATGACGGTGTTGCGGAAGTCGACCGTGCGGCCCTGGCCGTCGGTGAGCCGGCCGTCGTCGAGCACCTGCAACAGCACGTTGAACACGTCCGGATGCGCCTTCTCGACCTCGTCGAGCAGCACCACGGAATACGGCTTGCGGCGCACGGCCTCGGTCAGGTAACCGCCTTCCTCGTAGCCGACGTAACCGGGCGGCGCGCCGATCAGACGCGCGACCGAGTGTTTCTCCATGAATTCGCTCATGTCGATGCGCACCATCGCCTCTTCGGTGTCGAACAGGAACGCGGCCAGCGCCTTGGTGAGCTCGGTCTTGCCGACGCCGGTGGGACCGAGGAACAGGAACGAACCGTTCGGGCGGTTCGGGTCCGACAGTCCGGCGCGCGAACGGCGGATGGC
>JAQVJI010000007.1:1919-38220 GCA_028695255.1 Chromatiales bacterium
ATGTAGCGATGCGACAGCGTGCTCGCCGCGACGATCGCCGGGTCGGTGATCTCGACCCCGTGGTGCACCTCGTACTTCTCCTTCAGGCCGCGCAGGATGGCGATCGTGTCCTCGACGCTCGGCTCGTCCACCAGCACCTTCTGGAAGCGGCGTTCGAGCGCGGCGTCCTTCTCGATGTACTTGCGGTATTCGTCGAGCGTCGTCGCGCCGATGCAGTGCAGTTCGCCGCGCGCGAGCGCGGGCTTGAGCATGTTGCCGGCGTCCATCGCGCCCTCGGCCTTGCCGGCGCCGACCATGGTATGCAGTTCGTCGATGAACAGGATGATCTGGCCTTCCTGCTTGGCGAGGTCGTTCAGCACCGCCTTCAGGCGTTCCTCGAACTCGCCGCGGAACTTGGCGCCGGCGATCAGCGCGCCCATGTCGAGACTGAGCAGACGCTTGCCCTTGAGGCCTTCCGGCACTTCGCCGTTGATGATGCGCTGGGCGAGCCCTTCGACGATCGCGGTCTTGCCGACGCCCGGCTCGCCGATCAGCACCGGGTTGTTCTTGGTGCGCCGTTGCAGCACCTGTATGGCGCGACGGATCTCGTCGTCGCGGCCGATGACCGGATCGAGCTTGCCCTGTTCGGCGCGCTCGGTGAGGTCGATGGTGTATTTCTCCAGCGCCTGACGCTGTTCCTCGGCGTTCGGATCGTCCACCCGCATGCCGCCGCGCAGGTCGTCGACGGCCTTTTCGAGCGCGCCCTTCGAGGCGCCGCTCTTGCGCAGCATCTCGCCCAGCTCGCCCTTGTCGTCGACCGCCGCGAGCACGAACAGCTCGGAGGAAATGAACTGGTCCTTGCGCTTCTGCGCCAGCTTGTCGGTGACGTTGAGCAGGCGCCCGAGGTCGTTCGAAATGTGCACGTCGCCGCCCATGCCCTCGACCTGCGGCAGGCGGTCCAGCGCCTGTCCGAGCGTCGTGCGCAACTGGTTGACGTTGATGCCGGCGCGCGCGAGCAGCGGCCGCACCGTGCCGCCGTCCTGGTCGAGCAGGGCGGTCATCAGATGCGCCGGTTCGATGAACTGGTGATCGCGCCCGACGGCGAGCGACTGCGCATCGGCGAGCGCGATCTGGAACTTGCTGGTGAGTTTGTCCATTCGCATGAGTGGGGAACCTTGTGCGGCTGTGGATCGGGAAATCCAGTAAACGGGTTAGCCCGAAGATGGGGGCCCGATGCCGGTTTTCAAGCGAGCACTACGAGTTCTTCTCGTACACCTTGCGCCGGAACACGTCGGTGCGCCGGCTCACCACGCGATCGAGGAACAGCAGGCCGTCCAGGTGATCCATTTCGTGCTGTACGGCGCGGGCCTCGAAACCCTCCATATCGAACTCGACCGTCTCGCCCTGCGGGTTCTGCGCCTTGAGATGGATGCGCGTCGCGCGGATCACGTTGCCGGTGAAATCGGGCACCGAGAGACAGCCCTCGCGGCCGGGTTCGTGGCCCTCCCAATGCGTGATCTCGGGATTGATGAGGACCAGATAGCCGTGATTGGGCACCGGCCGCTTCATCTTCGACACGTCGACGATGACGATGCGTTGCGCGCGCCCGACCTGCGGCGCCGCGATGCCGACGGCGCCGGGGCCGGCCAGGCGCGTCTGTTCGAGATCGGCGATGAAGGCGGCGAGCTCGGCGTCGAAGCGTTCGACCGGTTCGCTGAAGCGTTTCAGCCGCTCGTCCGGATAGGTCAGGATCGGAAGTACCGCCATGCTCAGCCCACCATGGTGTCGATGGGCGTGACGCTGACCTCGATGCCGCCCTCGCGCACCGGCTCCAGCGCCTGCTCCAGCGCTTCGATGCCCTGCGCGGCCTGGCCTTCGATGGACATGATGTAGATCGGCTTGTCGCTGCTGCCGCCGACCGCGGAATCGAGGTCGAGGATGTTGAGACCGGCCGCGGCCAGCACGCCGGTCACCTGCGCGACGATGCCGGCGCGGTCGGCGCCGTAGACGGTGATCTGCACGTCGGGTTCGGCGTGCTGATGCAGGCGGCCCTCGATGCTGTCGACGTGCACCAGCAGATGACGCGCATCGGCCGCCGGCCGCACCAGTTCGTCGAGTTCGATGCGCGACAGACGCGTCTGCACCATGAGCATGATCGTGAAGTTGCCGCCGAGGCGGATCATCGAGGCCTCGCCCAGATTGCAGCCGCCCTCGAACAGGGCATGAGTGACGTCGGCGACGATGCCGGGGCTGTCCTCGCCGACCAGGGTCAGCATGTACCAGTGATTCATGTGTGATGCCTCTCGTAAGTGTCGATGCCGGTGAGTCCGGCTTACCCTACCTCAAGCACGATCGGTCAGCCATATGAGGCTCGCCATGCGGCCGGTGACGCGCTCGCGGCGGTAGGAGAAGAAGCGCGCCGCGTCGTCATGGGTGCACAGGCCGCCGCCATATATCGCCGTGACGCCGCAGGCGGTCAGGCGCCGCCGCGCGAGGGCGTAGATGTCGGCCAGCCAATGTCCGTTCGGCGAGGACCGGAAGGCCTCTCCGGCGCCGGCATCGCGGGCGCGGAACGCCTCCCGCACCTCGTCACCGACCTCGAAGGCGGCGCGGCCGATGGCCGGCCCGAGCCAGGCCAACAGTCGCCGCGGCGCGCAATCGAGCGCGGCGACGGTCGCCTCCAGTACGCCGTCGCACAGCCCGCGCCAGCCGGCATGGGCGACGCCGACACGCGTGCCCTCCAGGTCGCAGAACAGCACCGGCAGGCAGTCGGCAGTCATCACGGTGCAGACGACGCCGGGTTCGAAGGCGACCGCGGCATCGGCCTGCGCGCCCGGCGCCGCGGTCGCGGCATCGACCACCCGCACGCCGTGGACCTGCGACAGCCACAGCGGCTCGGCCGGCAATGCGAGCGTCTCGCGCAGGATGCGGCGGTTCTGCCTGACCATGGCGGGATCGTCGTCGACGTGATCGCCGAGATTGAGCGACGCGTACGGCCCGCCGCTCACGCCGCCCGCGCGCGTGGTGGACACGGCCCGCACGCCGGGCGGTGCCGGCCAGTCGGGGCGCAGCCAGCCGGCGGCGGGGCCGTGTCTGAAATCACCGCTCACGCGCATCCACCGCCATCGCCGTGATCAGCGCCGCCATGTCCTCCGGCAACGGCGCCTCGAACCAGACTTCCTCACCGCTGCCGGGATGGATCAGTCCGAGCCGCGCGGCGTGCAGGGCCTGACGGCGGAATCCGCGCAGGGCCTCGACCAGGGCGGTACCCGCGCCGGCCGGAATGCGCAACCGGCCGTAGACCGGATCACCGACCACCGGATGGCGGATGTGCGCCATGTGGACGCGGATCTGATGCGTGCGGCCGGTTTCGAGTTGCACGCGCAACAGCGTGTGGGCACGGTAGCGCGCCTCCACGCGGTAATGCGTGACGGCCGGCTTGCCCTCGTCGACCACCGCCATGCGCTTGCGGTCTTGGTGGTGGCGCCCGATGTCGCCCTCGATGGTGCCGCCGGCCACCAGCACGCCCTGCACCAGCGTCAGGTATTCGCGATGCACCGTGCGCGCCTGGAGTTGGCGCACGAGATCGGTATGCGCCTCCAGCGTGCGCGCCACCACCAGCAGGCCGGAGGTGTCCTTGTCGAGACGATGCACGATGCCGGCGCGCGGCAGCCGCGCCAGTTCCGGTGCATGGTGCAGCAGCGCGTTCACGAGCGTGCCCTCGCGATTGCCGACAGCGGGGTGGACCACGAGGCCGGGCGGCTTGTCGATCACGATGATCTGCCCGTCCTCGTGCACGATGGCGAGCGGGATGTCCTGCGGCCGGTCGTCCTGCGTGACCTCGACGACCGCATCGATCACCGCCGTCTCGCCGCCCAGTACGCGATCCTTGGCTCGCGGCCGGAGACCGCCCACGCGCACCTGTCCGGCCTGAATCCACTGCTGGATGCGACTGCGCGAATGTTCCGGAAACAGCAGCGCCAGCGCCTGATCGACGCGCTGGCCGGCGGCCTCGGCCGGGATGGTTCCTTCGAGTTGCAGATGTTGGGTCATATGCGGCGGAACGGGACAGGGCTGCGTTATACTGCCCGCCATTATCCATGTCCCAACCGAACAACACACCATGCGCCACCTGATCGCGTCCGTCGCCCTGCTCTCCCTCCTGTTCACCGGCGGTTGCTCCCTGTTTCCCTGGGGCGCCGACGATCCGACCCTCGATTGGTCGGCGAGCAAGCTGTACGCCGAGGCCAAGGGCGCGCTGAACGGCGGCAACTACGAGCAGGCGATCCAGTATTACGAGAGTCTGGAAGCGCGTTACCCCTTCGGCCGTTACGCGCAACAGGCGCAGATCGAGATCGCCTACGCCTACTACCGCTCGGGCGAGATGGACTCGGCCCTGGCCGCCGCCGACCGCTTCGTACAGCTGCATCCGCAGCACCCGCACGTCGACTACGCGTACTACCTCAAGGGTCTGGCCAACTTCCACCGCGGCGAATCCTTCCTCGACCGCATCATGCCGCGCGACCCGAGCAAGGTCGATCCGAAACCGCTGCGCCAGTCGTTCCAGGACTTCGCGCAGCTGGTGCGCCGTTTTCCGGACAGCCGCTATGCCGAGGACGCCACCGCGCGCATGCTGCATCTGCGCAACCAGCTCGCCGACTACGAACTCTACGTCGCCGACTTCTACATGGCGCGCAGCGCCTGGCTCGCGGCCGCCCAGCGCGCCCGCTACGTGGTCGATCATTATCAGGGCGCCGAATCGATGCCGAAGGCGCTCGAAATCCTGTATCGCGCCTACCGCAGACTCGGCATGAACGATCAGGCGCAGGACACCCTGCGCGTGATCGAGACCAATTTCCCGGAGCTGGCCACCCGGCTCGGGGCCATCGATTAACGTGAAAGTCGCGCAGCGACGCCTCACAGGACACCCTCTCCCACTGGGAGAGGGTCGGGGTGAGGGGCGCGACTTTCATCCTGTTGGGTGGCAATATCGCCATGTCCGTTAGGAAGGGGAACGCACCATGTGGGATTTCTTCGAGACGATCCGGCACCGGCACTCGATCCGCCAGTACCAGACCGACATGCCGGTGGAAGAGGAAAAGCTGCACGCGATTCTGGAAACCGCCTGTTCGGCGCCCTCCGCCGGCGATCTCCAGGCCTACCGCATCACGGTGGTGCGCGACGCCGGCCTGCGTCAGGCCCTGAGCCAGGCCGCCTCGCAACAGACCTTCATCGCCGACGCACCGGTGTGCCTGGTGTTCAGCGCCGAGGGCGATCGTTCGGCCGGGAAATACGGTGAGCGCGGGCGCGAGCTGTATGCGGTGCAGGACGCCACCATCGCCGCCGCCTATGCGCAGCTCGCCGTGGTGGCCGCCGGCATGGGATCGACCTGGGTGGGATTCTTCGACGAGGCGGAAGTGAGCCGGATTGCGCAGCTCGATTCGGGTCTGCGCCCGATCGCCCTGCTCTGCATCGGCTATCCGGCCGAGCTGCCGGATGCCACGCCGCGGCGGCGACTGGACGAGATCGTCACGCGATTGTGACCCTGCGGCTTTCCTCCGCACCGCATGCCCTTCTCCCTCTGGGAGAAGGTGGCCCGAAGGGCCGGATGAGGGAGAGCCCCGGTTGGCACGCTGCGTCAGGCAGCGCTCCCGCGCAGCCTGACCTACGGACCCATATGGAAGACCGTCCGGCGTTCGTTACAACGCTTCGCTGCCTTCCTCTCCGGTACGGATGCGCACGGCCCGTTCGACCGGGCTGATGAATATCTTGCCGTCGCCGATCTTGCCGGTGCGGGCCGCCTTGATGATCGCCTCGACGCAAGCGTCGACGCGGTCGTCGTCCACCACGACCTCCAGCTTCACCTTCGGAATGAAGTCCACCACGTACTCGGCGCCGCGGTAGAGTTCGGTATGCCCTTTCTGGCGCCCGAAGCCCTTGACCTCGATCGCCGTCAGGCCGGTCACGCCGACCTCCATCAGCGCCTCGCGCACGTCTTCGAGCTTGAAGGGTTTGATGATGGCTTCGACTTTCTTCATGGTGTTGTTCTCCCCCTGGACGGAATCTCTGGCGGCCATTCTACACAAAGGACATCGGTCCGGCGGTGCCTTACTCGATGCCGCGTCCGTAACCGGACGTGATCGGGTAGCGGCGATCCTTGCCGAAGGCGCGGCGCGTCACGCGCACGCCGGGCGGCGCCTGACGGCGCTTGTATTCGTTGGCGAGCACCATCAACGCCACCCGTCGCGCGGTGGCCTCGTCGAAGCCGGCGCGCACGATTTCCTCCAGCGACTGATCCTCCTCGACGAAGCGCTCCAGGATCGCATCCAGGATCTCGTACGGCGGCAGGCTGTCCTCGTCCCGCTGGTCCGGTCGCAATTCGGCCGAGGGCGGGCGTACCAGCACGCGTTCCGGGATGACGCCGCCCGCCGCCTCGCTCTGCCGGTTGCGCCAGGCGGCGAGCCGGAACACCCACAGCTTGGACAGGTCCTTGAGCGGCGCGAAACCGCCCGCCATGTCGCCGTAGAGCGTCGCGTAGCCGACCGCCATCTCGCTCTTGTTGCCGGTGGTCAGCAGCATGCGGCCGGTCCGGTTGGAGATCGCCATCAGGATCACGCCGCGACAGCGCGCCTGGATGTTCTCCTCGGTGGTGTCGGTGGGTGACGGCGGCAGGCCGCGGAATTCGTCGGCGAGCGCGCCGAGAAAGGCCGACACCATCGGCTCGATCGGGATCTCGCGATAAGTCACGCCCAGATGGCGCGCCTGCGCACGCGCGTCCTCGACGCTCATCGAGGCCGTGTAGCGATAGGGCATCATCACCGCCTCGACGCGCCCGGCACCGAGGGCATCGACCGCGATCGCCAGCGTCAGCGCCGAGTCGATGCCGCCCGACAGCCCCAGCACCACGCCCTTGAAACCGTTCTTGTCGACGTAATCGCGCACGCCGAGCACCAGCGCCCGATACAGCAGCGCCTCTTCCTCGGGCTCGAGCGCGATGTTGGCCGGCAGCGGTTCGCCGTTCCCGATCTCGACCGCGTACGACCCTTCGGTGAAGGCCTCGGCGCGCAGGCGCAGATCGCCGTCGCCGCCCAGCACCAGCGACTGGCCGTCGAACACCAGCTCGTCCTGACCACCGACCATGTTGACGTAGGCGATCGGCAGGCCGGTCTCGACCACACGGTCGCGCAGCACCTCGAGCCGCTCGGCATGCTTGCCGCGATGAAACGGCGAGGCGTTGATGTTGACGATCAGGCGTGCGCCGGCATCGCGCGCGGCGGCGGCAGGCTCGGGATGCCAGATGTCCTCGCACACGGTCAGGCCGAGCGGGACACCGGCGACCTCGATCACGCAGGGCCGATTGCCGGCCGCGAAATAGCGTTTCTCGTCGAATACGCTGTAGTTGGGCAGAATCCATTTGTCGTAGCGCGCGGCGACGTGGCCGCCGCTGAGGAACAGCGCGCTGTTGAACAACTGCGCACCGTCCAGCAAGGGCACGCCGATGATGACGTCGATGCCGCGCAGGTCGGCGGCCAGCGCGTGCAACGCCCGCTCCACACGCTCGTGCAGACCGGGCCGCAGCAACAGGTCTTCCGGCGGATAGCCGATCAATGCGAGCTCCGGAAACACCACCAGATCGGCGGCCAGACGTTCATGCGCCTCGCGCGCCATCGCGACGATGCGCGCGGCATTGCCCTCCACGTCACCGACCAGCGGATTGAACTGAGCGAGGGCGAGTTTCATCGGGGGATGGACGCTGTATGGCGAAACGGGGCGGGAAAGAAGTGCCGCCAGTATAGCCGAGCCATGAAAAAATCGGCGCCGGGAGCGACCCACGGCGCCGATCAGGCACGACTTCCAGGGGAAGGATCGGTCAGGCGATCATGCTCTGCGCGTCCCAGTGGGGGATGTTGCCGGGCGCCTGCCCGCCCGCGTAGAGCTGACCGCCCAGACTGTAGGCGCCGGTCTGCCACATCTGGGCGTTGTCGACCCCGGCGAATACCGGCTGAAGTCCGACGTCACGGTTGATGAATCCGGCCAGGCGGTCGCTGATCTTGCCGTCGCCGTTGTAATAGTTGTTGATGAGTTGATCACCGCGGCTCATGAGTTCGACCTGACGGTTGTGTGCCGACTTCTCGCGCGCCTCGTCGAGCGTGTCGCGCAACCATACCTTGGTATTCGGATTCAGCGGATCGACCCAGTTGCTGCCATCCCACAGGGCTCCGTCGGAGCGGAAGGTGCCGGTGGGTGCATCGGTCGGATTGCGCAGAGCCAGCAGATGACTGCTGTTGCGCGGATCCGGTTCGACGCTCGCCAGATAGGATTCCACGAATTCCATCGCGCCCTCGGGCAGATCGGCCGGCGGTTCCTGCGAATAAGTGAAGTCGTAGATCGGCACCGGGTAACCGCCCATGTCGAGCGGCTGTGTGGAGTAACGGAAACCGATGATCTGGTGGGTAGCGGCAGCCGCGGCATCGGCCTGTTCATCCGCCGGTTCATCGGCAATCGCCGACACCGGATCGTCGATGGTGAAACGGAGCGTATCGGACGGATCGGCGAGGGCGGCTGCGTTCTGTTGCGCGGCCGTGGCAGCGCCGCTCAGGGACGCATCCTGCGCCGCGGCGTGGCGCATGCGTATCTCCTGGAACAGCGAACGAAACGACTCCATCGTCTCCTCGGACTTGGCGCGCGCCTGCGACCAGCCCGGCGGCAGTTCGTCGGTCAGCGGATGCATGCGCATTTTCAGTTGCAGTTCGTACATGGCCATCTCCTGTGCAGCGGACGACAAGTGTCTGTCCCGGAGATTGCAGGGATCGGGCCATGCCCCTGCCCATGGCCATGACAAGAACGTAAAGAGATGAAAATCAATGAAAAATCAGGGCACCACGAACCGCGCCGAAGAGCCGACGGAGAAAACGAGGGGGGAAATCCGGACGGCCGCCGTCTGCCGCGGCGGCAAGAACTGACCGCTCAGCCGAGCAGCGCGTGCATGCGTTCGCCCATCGCGGCGGGCGAACGGACGACTGCGGCACCCGCGGCTTCGAGGGCGGCGAATTTCTGGTCGGCGGTGCCCTTGCCGCCGGCGATGATCGCGCCGGCATGACCCATGCGCCGGCCGGGCGGCGCGGTGACGCCGGCGATGTAGGCCACCACGGGCTTGCTCATGCGGTCGCGGATGAATTCGGCCGCCTGTTCCTCGGCCGTGCCGCCGATCTCGCCGACCAGGATCACGCCCTCGGTCTGCGGATCGGCTTCGAACAGTTCCAGGCAGTCGACGAAACTCATGCCCTGGATCGGATCGCCGCCGATGCCGACGCAGGTGCTCTGGCCGAGGCCGGTGTCGGTGGTCTGCTTGACCGCCTCGTAGGTGAGCGTGCCCGAGCGCGAGACGATGCCGATGCGACCCGGCAGATGGATGTGTCCGGGCATGATGCCGATCTTGCAGGCGCCGGGCGTGATGAGCCCCGGACAGTTGGGACCGATAAGGCGCACCTCCGGATAGTCGGCCAGCGCCGCGCGCACGCGCAGCATGTCGAGCACCGGAATGCCTTCGGTGATGCAGGCGATGACCCTGATGCCGCCGTCGGCGGCTTCGAGGATGGCGTCGGCGGCGTAGGGCGCCGGCACGTAGATCATGCTCGCGTCGGCGCCGGTCTCGCGCACGGCGTCGGCGACGGTGTCGAATACCGGCAGGTCGAGGTGTTTCTGGCCGCCCTTGCCGGGCGTCACGCCGCCGACCATGCGCGTGCCGTAGGCGAGCGCCTGTTCGGAATGGAACGTGCCCTGCTTGCCGGTGAAGCCCTGGCAGATCACGCGCGTGTTCCTGTCGACGAGGATGCTCATGCGCCACCCCGCGCGGCTGCGACGGCCTTCTGCGCGCCGTCGGTGAGGCTCTTGGCGGCGATGATGTTGAGGCCGCTGCCGGCCAGCATCTCGCGGCCCCGTTCGACGTTGGTGCCCTCCAGCCGCACCACCACCGGCACGCCGACGTGCACCTCGCGCACCGCGCGGATGATGCCGTCGGCGATCAGGTCGCAGCGCACGATGCCGCCGAAGATGTTGACGAACACGGCCTTCACCGCCGTGTCGGAGAGGATCAGCTTGAACGCCTCGGCCACGCGCTCGGCGGTCGCGCCGCCGCCGACGTCGAGGAAATTGGCCGGCTCGCCGCCGTGCAGCTTGACGAGATCCATGGTCGCCATCGCGAGACCGGCGCCGTTGACCATGCAGCCGATGTCGCCGTCGAGGCGTACGTAGTTGAGTTCGTGTTCGCGCGCGATTGCCTCGCGCGCGTCTTCCTGACCCGGATCGCGCAACGCCGCCAGATCGGGATGCCGATACAGCGCGTTGTCGTCGAGATTGATCTTGGCATCGAGCGCGAGCAGGCCGCCATCACCGGCGACTACCAGCGGATTGATCTCGACCAGACTCGCGTCGCTGGCGACGAAGAGTTCATACAGACCCTTGAGCATCGCACAGAAGGCGTTCACCTGCTTCGCGTCGAGCCCGAGCGCGAAACCGAGCCGGCGTCCCTGATAGGGAAAGAAACCGGCGGCCGGATCGATGGCGGTGGTGAAGATGCGTTCCGGCGTGCTGGCCGCCACTTCCTCGATGTCCATGCCGCCGGCGGCCGAGGCCATCACCACCACGCGGCGACGCGCGCGATCGACCAGCAGGCCCAGATACAGTTCGCGCTGGATGTCGGTCAGCGTCTCCACCAGCACGCGGTCGATCGGCAGACCTTCGGCGCCGGTCTGGTGCGTGACGAGGCGCGTGCCGAGGAGACTCGCGGCGGCCTCCTGAAGCGCGACCGGACCTTCGACGCGACGCACGCCGCCGGCCTTGCCGCGACCGCCCGCGTGCACCTGTGCCTTGATCACCCAGGCATCGCCGCCCAATGTTTCGACGGCGCCGATCGCCTCGCGCGCATCGCGCAGTACAACGCCGCGCGGCACCGCGATACCATGGCGCGCGAGCAATTCCTTGGCCTGATGTTCGTGCAGGTTCATGGCGAGGGAAGATACAGGACGCGAACCGGCCCGCACAAGAATAAATCCGGGCACGCCGCGTCGATCATTGTTCTAATAAGATATTGAACGACGCGCCATCGCAGCTTCGCGGCGCGATGCAGACCAGGACATTCAAGCAACCTGACGAACCCCCAGCAGGAGACCCACCCATGAGCGAACCCGTGATCGCAGCCAAATCTCCGTTCCCGGTCGAGGTCGAGGCCGGCAAGACCTACTGGTGGTGTGCCTGCGGACGCAGCAAGACGCAGCCGTTCTGCGACGGCAGCCACAAGGGTTCCGAGTTCTCGCCCATCGCCTACACGGCCGAGAGCGACGGCAAGGTGTTCTTCTGCGGCTGCAAGCACAGCAGGAACAAACCACTGTGCGACGGCACCCACAAGACGCTCTGAATCCGACCCATGCGCACACTGCTGCTGATCGCCGCCATCGTATTGGCCTTCCTCATCGTACGGACGCTGCTGATCCGTGCCCGTCCGCGCAAGCCTTCACCCAGACCCACGCAACGCATCCAGAGCGGCGACGTGGTGCGTTGCGACCATTGCGGCCTGCACGTGCCCGAGAGCGAGAGCGTCAGGAACGGCGACCGGCACTACTGTTGCGAAGACCATCGCCGGCGCGCACTGGATGACTGAACTGCGACGCCTTGCGCTGATCTGGTCCGACGCACGGGAAGACCGCACCTCGCCCTGGCGTCCGCTGCGCCTGTTCAATCTGTATCGCATGATCATCGCCGGCTTCCTGCTGGTGACGATCCTGTCCGGCGCCGGTCCGTCGGTGCTCGGCCGTCTCTCGCCCGCCCTGTTCACCTGGGTCACGGGCACCTATCTCGCCACCAGTCTCGCGCTCAGTCTGGCCAGCCGTTTCCACTGGCCGGGCTTCCGCGTGCAGGTACTGATGCAGGCCACGGCGGACATCGTCGCCATCGCACTGCTCGTCTACGCCAGCGGCGGCGTCACCAGCGGACTCGGCATGCTGATGATCGCGGCGGTGGCGGGCCTGAGCCTGGTCTCGCCCGGCCGGCTGGCGCTGCTGTACGCCGCCGCGGGATCGCTCGCCCTGCTCGGCGTGCAGGGCGCGGGCCTCGCGCTCGACACCATCCAGGACACCGCCTTCACGCACACCGGCCTGCTCGGCATCGCGCTGTTCGCCACCGCCAGTCTGGCGGTGGTGCTGGCGCGGCGGGTGCACGAGAGCGAAGACCTCGCCATGCGGCGCGGCATCGATCTCGCCAACATGGCGGAACTCAACGCCCACATCATTGCCCGCATGCAGTCGGGCGTCATCGCCGTCGACGACCACGCCCGCATCCTGCTCATCAACGAGGCGGCCTGGCGACTGCTCGGCAATCCGGCCGCCAGCGATCCGAATGCGCTCGGCCAGATCCATCCGCAACTCCACCAGGCCTTTCTGGATTGGCATCGCGATCCGCAACGCCACGCCAAGACGATCCTGGAACTGGAGGAAGACGCCACCGAATTGCAGGTCCGCTTCACGCCGCTCGGCACCGGCGAGCGCGGCGGCAGCCTGATCTTTCTCGACGACACGGCCGAACTGCGACGGCAGATGCAGGAGGTCAAGCTCGCCTCGCTCGGCCGCCTGACCGCCAGCATCGCGCACGAGATCCGCAATCCGCTCGGCGCCATCAGCCACGCCTCGCAACTGCTCGGCGAGTCGGACGAACTGAGCCAGCAGGACCGCCGCCTGTCGCGCATCATCGACGACCAGTGCCGGCGCATGAACGCGGTCATCCAGAGCATCCTGAGTCTGTCGCGCAAGGAGGCGCCGCGCCAGCAGGACATCGACCTCAAGCCCTGGCTGCTGCACTTCGCCGAAGAATTCGCACACCATCAGTCGCTCGGCATGCAGCGTCTGGACCTGCATATCCCGGACGAGATCCGGGTGCGCTTCGACCCCGACCATCTGCATCAGGTGCTGTGGAACCTGTGCGTCAACGCGCTCAAGTACGGCCAGCCCGTGGGCGAGGGTCCGCTGATCGACATCCAGGTCGGCGACCGGCAGGTCGGACGCAGCGTGAGCCTGGACGTGATCGACCGCGGCAAGGGCGTCGACCCCGCCATCAAGCGGCGGCTGTTCGAGCCCTTCGTCACCGGCAGCGACGACGGCAGCGGCACCGGCCTCGGTCTGTACATCGCGCGCGAGCTGTGCGAAAACAACGGCGGCCGGCTCGATTACATCCCGCTGCCCACCGGCGGCAGTTGCTTCCGCATCCAGTTCCCGGCTCGCGATGCCGGCACGGAGCCCCGGCTCGCACAGCCGGGACTGATCGAACACAGGGAGTTTCCATAAGACATGAACGAGCGCAGCACCGGCATCCGCAACGTCCTCGTCGTCGACGACGAGCCGGACATCCGCGAGCTGCTCGAAATCACGCTCGGCCGCATGAAGCTCAACGCGCGCACCGCCGCCTGCGTCGCCGAGGCGCGTCAGTTGCTCGCGCGCGAGGACTTCGATCTCTGCCTCACCGACATGCGTCTGCCGGACGGCAACGGCATCGAGCTGGTCGAACACATCCAGCGCGAACGGCCGCAACTGCCGGTGGCCGTGATCACCGCCTTCGGCAGCATGGACACGGCGATCCAGGCCCTCAAGGCCGGCGCCTTCGACTTCGTCTCCAAGCCGGTCGACCTCAACATGCTGCGCGACCTCATCAGCAGCGCGCTCAGGGTCTCCGCCGCCAAGCGCAACGCCGCCGAGACCAGCGGTCTGCAGGGCGATTCGCCGCCGATGCGGCAGCTCAAGGCCGCCATCGTCAAACTGGCGCGCAGCCAGGCGCCGGTCTACATCCGCGGCGAATCAGGGACCGGCAAGGAACGCGTGGCGCGCGAGATCCACGCCCGCGGCCCGCGCTCGGACCGCCCCTTCGTGCCGGTCAACTGCGGCGCCATCCCGACCGAGCTGATGGAAAGCGAGTTCTTCGGCCACGTGAAGGGCAGCTTCACCGGCGCGGTGGCGGACAAGGAAGGCCTGTTCCAGGCCGCGCACGGCGGCACGCTGTTCCTGGACGAGGTGGCGGAACTGCCGCTGCACATGCAGGTGAAACTGCTGCGCGCGATCCAGGAACGCGCCGTCAAGCCGGTCGGCGCCAGCCGCGAGGTCCCGGTCGACGTGCGCATCCTCTCCGCCACCCACAAGGATCTCGCCGCCGAGGTCGCGGCCGGACGCTTCCGGCAGGACCTGTACTACCGCATCAACGTGATCGAGCTCGGCGTGCCGCCGCTGCGCGAACGCATGGACGACCTGCCGCTGCTGACCGCCGATATCCTCGCGCGCATCGCCGCCGACTGGGGCGCCGCCGCGCCCGAACCGAGCGCGGCGGCACTCGCCAAGCTGCGCGGCTACGCCTATCCCGGCAACGTGCGCGAACTCGAAAACATCCTCGAACGCGCCGCCACGCTGTGCGAGGGCGGGCGCATCGAGGCCGACGACCTGCGCCTGCCCGATCCCGCCGCCACGACGGTGATCAACAACGGTACCGCGCGCTCGCTCGACGACGCCCTCGAAGAACAGGAAAAACAGGCGATCCTCGACGCGCTGGAGAAGACCCGCTGGAACCGCACCGCGGCGGCGAAGCTGCTCGGCATCAGCTTCCGGCAGATGCGCTACCGGCTGAAGAAGCTCGGTATCGACTGATGCATGGGACGAGAACCCAGGCCGGAAGGCTGTCGACCCAGTTCCTGACCTTCGCGACCGTGGGCGGTATCGCGACGGCCGCCCATTACGCCGTGCTCGCGCTGCTGGTGGAAATGTTCGACGTCGCACCGGTCCCGGCCTCGGCACTGGGCTATCTCGCGGGCATGGTCACGGGCTATCTGCTCAATTACCGCTTTACCTTCCGCAGCAACAAACGCCATCACGAGGCCTTTGCCAGGTTTGCGCTGGTGGCGATGATGGGGCTGCTGCTCAACACCGCAATCATGACCGTCGGCGTCATCTGGCTCGGCCTGCATTACCTCCCGAGCCAGATCATCGCCACCGGACTCACGCTGTTCTGGAACTTCGCCGCCAACCGCATCTGGACCTTCAGGGAAGACGCCCATGCCGAACGCTGAAACCTTGCTCTCCATCGTCGTACCGGCCTACAACGAGGCACAGGTGCTGCCCGAGTTCCACCGCCGTCTGGCGGCGGTGCTCGACGGACTCGACCTGCGCGGCGAGATCGTCTACGTCAACGACGGCAGCAGCGACGCCACGCTCGACGTCATGCACGCATTGAAGCAACAGGACCCGCGCGTCGCGCTGATCGACCTCAGCCGCAACTTCGGCAAGGAGATCGCGATGACCGCCGGCCTCGACCACGCGCGCGGCGACGCCGTGGTGGTGATCGACGCCGACCTCCAGGACCCGCCCGAACTGATCCCGGAACTCGTGCGCGTCTGGCGCGAGGGCTACGACGTGGCCTACGCCAAGCGCACCGCACGCGAGGGCGAGAGCTGGCTCAAGCGCGCGACCGCGCGCGCCTTCTACGGCGTGATCCAGCACGTCGGCCGCGTGCGCATTCCCGAGAACACCGGCGATTTCCGGCTGCTCAGCCGGCGCGCGGTCGATGCGCTCGGACAACTGCGCGAGCAGCACCGCTTCATGAAGGGCCTGTTCGCCTGGATCGGCTTTCCGCAAAAGGCCGTGCCCTACGTGCGCCAGCCGCGCCACGCCGGACACACGAAATGGAACTACTGGCGGCTGTGGAACTTCGCGCTCGACGGCATCACCTCGTTCTCCATCGCGCCGCTCAAGATCGCCACCTACCTCGGCTTCGTGCTGGCGCTCGCGGCCTTCGTCTACGGCAGTTGGATCATTCTCAAGACGCTCGCCTTCGGCGACCCGGTGCCGGGCTATCCCTCGCTCATGACCATGATCCTGTTCCTGGGCGGCGTGCAATTGCTGTTCATCGGCGTGCTCGGCGAATACCTGGGCCGCATGTTCGACGAATCCAAGCGCCGACCGCTGTATCTGATCAATGCCTACGAACCGGCCGATGTCACGCGGGAAGACTGACGGCCGCGCATCGACCAGCCTCGCACCAATAAGGGAATCGCCATGAATCACACCAACGGACCCGTCCCGATCCGACTCGACGCCCTGAACCGCTGGTGGCTGGAGCACCGGGTCGTGGTGCTCGCCGTCTTCGCCCTCAACCTGCTCGCCTTCGGCTATCTGTTCTTCACCTACATCTACAGCAACCACCTGTTCCCGAACGCCCTCGATCTCGGATTCCCGAGCTACCGCACGCGGCTGGAGGGCCGCTGGGGCGCCGACATCATCTACCGCCTGCAGGGCGGGCGCGGCATCCCGCTGCTCGACCTGATGCTCGCGGTGCCGATCCAGATCGCCAACGGCCTTCTGTTCGCCCGGCTGTTCGCGATCCGCGATCCGCTCAGGCTGTTTCTCGCGGCGGCACTGATCTCCATCCACCCCTACGTTTCCGACTACTACGCGTTCGCGGGCGACCACCTCGTGCTGGTACTCGGCGACAGTTTCATCCTGCTCGCCTTCGGTCTCGTCCAGTGGCGACCCCGCGCCTGGTGGGCGGTTGCCGGCGCGGCCTTCCTGTTCCAGGCCGCGCTGTCCTGCTACCAACCCAAGATCGGCCTGATCTCGACCCTGTGGGTGCTGCTCCTGCTCGGCCGGCTCGCCGCCTGGGACGGAACTGCCGCGGCCTTCGGACGCGACGCGCGCGAACTCTTCCGGCACGCCGTCGCCATCGTTGCCGGCGCCGCGCTCTACATGTTGCTGCTGAAGATGGTTCAGTGGTGGATGGGCGATCCGACCGCCGTCAGCGCGCACGCCGCGACGCGGCTGTCGACCATCGGCCTGTCGGACCTGCCGCATCAACTGCGCTGGATACGCGACGTCGCGCGCCAGATGCTGTTCGAGTCCGATTTCTTCGGCCGCGGCCTGGCGTGGCTGCCGGGAACGCTCGTACTGGCGTTTGCGGCGACCGTGCTCCTGCGCATCTGGGTAGTCGCGCCGCGCGGGCTCGCCGCCGCGACCACGATCGTTCTGCTGCTGGCGGTCGCCCTGCTGCCGCTCGCGCTGTACGCGCCCTTCGTCATCTCACGCGAGGCCTATCCCGCCGGCCGCACCCTCACACCGATCGTCTATCTGATCGCCTTCGCGGCGACGCTGCTGATGACACCGGGATGGCTGCGCATCCTGCGTTGGCCCGCGCTCGCAGTCGCGTTGTTCCTGTGCTACCGCTACGTACTGATCGATGCCGAGACGGGTCATCTGGCGCAGCTGCGCACGACCTACGAATTCCACTTCGTCAACCGCCTGGCGGCACGGGTCGAGCAGGTCGCGGCGGACGCGCCCGCGCCGGTCGAGCGCTACGCGCTGGTCGCCATCGGACTGCCGCCCACGCCCCCCATCGTCACGCCGAGCGTGCGGAGCATGCGCAACTTCTCGAACCTCAGCCACAAGGCCTTCACCTGGTATCGCAGCATCGAGGGTCTGAATTTCCTGCTCGGCAAGGACCTGTTGAAGCACCCGACGCAGATGCAGGTTCAGCGCGGCCTGAAGAACGCAGAAGGCAGGGGCGTCTGGCCGGCCGAAGACAGCGTGTCGGTGCTGGACGACATGATCCTCATCGTCCTGGAGAAACCGGGAGACGGCGTTCCCGTGACGATGGCCGCCGAATAGACGACTCTACCCCTCGCGGTGATAAGGATGCCCGCGCAGCAGGCTGAACGCGCGGTAGATCTGCTCGGCGACGACGATGCGCACCAGCGGATGCGGGAAGGTGAGCGGGGACAGCGACCAGCGCTGGTTGGCACGTTGCGCGCAGGCGGCATCGAGTCCTTCGGGACCGCCGACCAGCAGGGCGACGTCGCGGCCCGCCCCCATCCAGCGATCGAGCTGTGCGGCAAGCGCCGGCGTGTCCCAGGCCTGCCCCGTCACTTCGAGCGCGACGACGTGGCAGTCGCGCGGGATCGCCGCCAGCATGCGTTCGCCTTCCTGTTTCAGGATGCGCGAGATGTCGGCATTGCGGCCGCGCCGGCCGGCGGGTATTTCCTTCAGCAACAGCGCGCATTCGGGCGGCAGACGGTTCGCGTATTCGCGATATCCGGCCTCGACCCAGGCCGGCATGCGTTCGCCGACGGCGACGAGATGGATCTTCATCGGTTGGTTTCAACCCGTAGCGCGGCATGCCGTGGGAGCGGCTCTGCCGCGATCGAGCGTGGCACTTCGGCTCGTCGCGGCAGCCGATCACGCGCCGCGCATGCGCCGCACGATGCGTTGCGGTGACAGTTCATCCTCGGACCCGGACGACGCCTCGGTCGCCTCGCCCTCGGTGAGCCACAGCTTTTCCAGATTGTAGAAGTCGCGTACGCGCGGCAGCATGACGTGCACGACGACGTCGTTCAGGTCCACCAGCACCCATTCGTTGTCGCGTTCGCCTTCCACGCCGAGCGGCATCACGCCGGCCTCCTTGGCCTTGATCGCGACGTTGTCCGCGAGCGATCTGACGTGGCGGTCCGAGGTACCGCTCGCGAGCACCATCATGTCGGTGATGGCGGTCTTGCCACGCACGTCGATCACCTTGATGTCCTGCGCCTTGAGGTCTTCCAGCGCGTCGGTCACCAGTCTTACCAGTGCATCGAGTTCCATCGTTCCGTTCGTTCTCCCGGCCTTGCGGCCCTTGGGTTGTCATCGTTGGGTCGTGGGGGCAACTCGGCAGTGGCCCTATCAACCGCGTTGTCGATCTCTCGCTGAGAGCGCCGGGACGCTGGGAAAGGCGTTTGAGCCGTTGTCCCCCGCGTCTCCGCGCGCTCAGCGAGAAACATTTCTGCCCGCCATCCCGACAAACCCACGGGGTTCGGCATACAGCCCGTGCTCGTGGATATAGTCGTTCACCGCCGCCGGCAGCAGGTAGCGGACACTGCGGCCGTCGGCAACCAGCGCACGGATGCGCGTAGCCGAGATGTCGAGCTGGGTCACGGACCAGGTCAGGATGCGGCCGGACGGCGATTCGCGCAATGCCTGCGCCGCATCCGCACGGCCGGTCTGCACCAGCGCGGCCAGCGGACCGTCCTCGGGCAGGCGCGCGCCGGGCCGTTCCATCACCAGCAGGTGCGCAAGCTGCGGGATCCGCTCCCAGCGATGCCAGGTCGGCAGACCGAGGAATGCGTCCATGCCGAGGATCAGCGCGATCGGGCATGCCGCACCCAGCTCCTCGCGTAAAGACGCGAGCGTGTCCACCATGTACGACGGGCCGGGACGGTCGAGTTCGCGCGTGTCGATGCGAAAGCCGGGTTGGCCGTCGATCGCGCGTTCGAGCATCGCACGCCGATGTGCCGCCGACACGGCGGGCGCGTCCCGATGCGGCGGCACGCCGCAGGGCAGCAGGCGCAGTTCGTCGAGCGGGAGTCCTTCCAGCAGTTCCAGCGCCGGGCGCAGATGGCCGAAGTGGACGGGATCGAAGGTGCCGCCGAGGATGCCGATCATCGATCCGGAAGGAACGGGGTCAGGAGTGGATGCGCGGCCGGTCAGCCGCGCACGTGCCCGTCGCCGAGCACGATGAACTTGAGCGTGGTGAGCCCTTCCAGGCCCACCGGGCCGCGTGCGTGCAGCTTGTCGGTGGAGATGCCGATCTCGGCCCCCAGGCCGTATTCGAAGCCGTCGGCGAAGCGCGTGGAGGCGTTGACCATCACCGACGCGGAATCGACTTCGCGCAGGAAACGCCGCGCGCGCGTGTAGTCCTCGGTGACGATGCTGTCGGTGTGGTGCGAACCATAGCCGTTGATGTGTTCGATCGCGGCGTCGAGTCCGTCGAGCACGCGGATCGACAGGATCGGCGCCAGGTATTCGGTGCGCCAGTCCTCTTCGGTCGCGGCCTCGATGCCGGAGAGGATCGCGCGCGTGCGTTCACAGCCACGCAGTTCCACGCCCTTTTCGTCCAGCAGCGGCTTGAGCCGCGTCAGCGCATCGCGCGCGACGCCCTCGGCCACCAGCAGCGTCTCCATGGTGTTGCAGGTGCCGTAACGATGCGTTTTGGCGTTCATCGCCACCTGCACCGCCTTGTCGAGGTCGGCGCGATCGTCGACGTAGACGTGGCAGACGCCGTCCAGGTGCTTGATGACGGGAATCAGCGACTCGGCACTCACGCGCTCGATCAGCGACTTGCCGCCGCGCGGCACGATGACGTCGACGCAATCCTTCATGCGCAGCAGTTCGCCGACCGCCGCGCGATCGGTGGTCTCGATCACCTGCACCGCCTCGGCGGGCAGGCCGGCCCGTTGCAGGCCTTCGCGGATGCAGGCGGCGAGCGCACGGTTGGAATGGATCGCCTCGGAACCGCCGCGCAGGATGGCGGCATTGCCCGACTTCAGACACAGCGCGGCGGCGTCGACCGTCACGTTCGGACGCGATTCGTAGATGATGCCGATGACGCCGAGCGGCACGCGCATGCGGCCGACCTGGATGCCGCTCGGACGGTAGTTGAGATCGGAGATGGCACCCACCGGATCGGGCAGCGCGACGATCTGGCGCAGCCCCTCGGTCATCGCGGCGATGCGTTTGTCGTCGATCGACAAGCGATCGAGCAGTGCGGCGTCGAGACCGTTGCGCGCGCCGGCTTCGAGGTCCTTGCGGTTCTCCTCGATCAGAGCTTCGGCGCCCTGTTCTATGGCCTCGGCCATCGCCAGCAGCGCCGCATCCTTCTGCGCCGTCTCGGCGCGCGCCATGCCGCGCGAGGCCGCGCGGGCGCGCAGGCCGAGTTCACGCATGTAGGTCTGGATGTCGATGCTGATCTGGTCTGCTGCGGCGTTCATGGTAGATATTCGAGATGAACCAGAAAAAATTGCTCTCGCTGAGGACGCCGGGACGCGGAGAAAAACCAATGCAGTCGCCGCGTTGCATTTTTCCCGGCGTCCTCAGCGAGAGATCGTTGTTGTTCTTTAGCTTTTAAGTAACGGCTCTGAGACAGAGCATATCCTCCGTGTGCTTCGTATCCTCTGCGGCCAAAAACTCCGGCATCCTCAGCGCGGTCTGAACAACGGTTTCCCCGCGATGGCAAGCGTCAATTGTAACAGTTCGTCCCAGGGGTTGCCCGGCGCCTGACCCTTGGCGATGCAGTCCGCCTGGGCGCAGCGCTGGAGCAGGCGATGCCAGGCTGCGACCTTGCGATAGCGTCCGAGCGCGGCCCTCACCAGCGGCTGGCGTTTCTGCCACACGGATTGCAGGGCCTGTTGCTGCGAGACGCCGTCGGCGATCGCCTCGGCCGCACTGGCCACGCCGCGCACCTCGCGCGCCAGCATCGCCACCAGCGGCACCGGACTCTCACCCTCGGCGCGCAGACCGTCGAGGATGCGCACCACGCGTGCGGCATCGCCCGCGAGCGCGGCATCCACGAGATCGAACACGTCGTAGCGCGCGCTGTCGGCCGCGGCCGCCAGCACCGCCGCTTCGTCGATGCGGCCATCGGGCGACAACAGTTTGAGCTTGTCGATTTCCTGCGCGGCGGCGAGCAGATTGCCCTCCACCAGCCCGGCCAGCACCTGTACCGCTTCCGGGGTCGGCACGAGTCCGCGCGAACGCATGCGCCGTTCGATCCATCCGGGCGTTTCGGCCGGCGACAACGGCCAGACCTGGATCATCGCTCCGGCCGCTTCCAGTGCCTTGACCCAACGCGCGTTGGCCTCGCCCTTGTCGAGCTTGCCTGTCTGCACCAGCAACAGCGTGTCTTCCGGCGGCCGCGCGGCATAGGCCTCCAGCGCCTTCGTGCCCTCGGCACCAGGCTTGCCAGGAAGACGCAGTTCCAGCAGGCGGCGTTCGGCGAACAGCGACAGACTGGCCGCCGCCGCATCCAGTGCCGACCACTCGAAGTCCTTGTCGGCCGTGAACACCTGCCGCTCGACCGCGCCCCAGGCACGCGCGGCCTGACGAATCGCGTCCGCCGCCTCCTGCGCCTGCAAGGGCTCGTCACCGGCGATCAGATAGACCGGTTGCAGACCCTTCTTCAGGTGGGCGTCGAGCTGTTCGGGTTTGAGGCGCATGGCCGGTCGATCACGGATTCGGCAGGCGGTACGGAACCCGGATGCCGGGCGTGCCTTCGGGGAAATCGCGGGTGTTGCGAGTGAACAGCAGGCGGTTATGCACTTCGGCCGTAGCCTGGATAATGGCATCGGGCAGACGGATGCGGCGATGGCGCCGCAACGTCACGGCCCGTTCCGCAACGACCGGTTCGATCGGGCAGACTTCGAATCGATCGAGCCATGATCGCAGTGCATCCATTTCCTCGTCATCGGCGGCGCCAATGAGGATTTCCATCCAAGTGATCAAGCTGATGGCGGGATCCGGATCATCGGTGAGCAATGCCTTTGCAGCGGCAACGCCGCTCAGGTAGTCGACGAGGATATTGGTGTCGTACAGTCCATTCACTGGTACCGTGCCCCATGACTTTCGACACAACCAGCGAGTCGCTGACCGGTCAGCGGCTCGCCCGAAGGAAGGCTCTGGTTGTACCGAAATCCATGGGGCACGGTACTAGTCTTCCCACTCATCCCGCAGACGACGCTGATAATCCACACCACCCACGGCGCGTCCCTTCCAGAGACCGAACGCCGCATCCTCTTTCCGTGCCCGCTGTTTCAGGTATACACGCAGGGCCCGCCGCACCAGTTCGGCACGGGGCAGATCATCCTCCCGGCTGACGCGGTCGAGTGCCGCGCGCAGGTCATCCGGCAGATCGATAACGGTTCTCATGCCCTCACCCTACACTCGATGACATCATGGGGTGTCATCATCATACGAAGACATGACCAAGTCCATCCTGTCCTCAGCGCATCGCCTGCATGCGAAACAGGATCATCTGTGCCAGTTCGCGGTCCATCGCCTCGCGCAGGAGTTGCTCCTCGCGGTCGGCGGCGAGCACGCCTTCGGGATCGAAGCGCAGGTCGCGACTGACGCTCAGGGTCTCTTCCGGCAGACGCAGGTCGTTGCCGCGGCCGTCGACGCGGAATCGCACGGATTGCGTAATCTCGTACTCGCGCACGCGGCCGTCGCTGCCGACGCTCAACACGCGCTCCTTGTCGTCCTCGATGCGTGCGACGCTCAGTACCGCCGTGGCCTGTGCCGGATCATCGACGACCCGCGCGCCGCGCGCCTGCAACTGCGCCGCCAGCTCACGCGCGATCGGGTCGAGCGCCGACAGGCCCACCACCTGCGTACGCTCCAGCGCCGGCGGCAGCGAACCGCTCCCGCGCAACTGAAAACCGCAGGCCGCTAGCGACAAACACAACAGCAGTGCAGCACCCATCATTGAATATCGCATGATGACCTCGACCCGATCGGATGTGGGAGCGGCGGCAGCCGCGACGGCAAGGCTCGGTCGTAGTGCCACATTCGTCGCGGCTGCCGCCGCTCCTACACGACGCATGTCCTTCACCCCTTCACAACGATGTTCACGAGCTTGCCCGGCACGACGATGACCTTCGCCACCGCCTTGCCTTCGATGTGCCGCTGCACGTTCTCGCTCGCCAGCGCGGCACTCTCGATCGCGGCGCGGTCGGCGGCGGACGGCACGCGGATCTGCGCGCGCAGCTTGCCGTTGACCTGCACCACGAGATCGATGCTGTCGGCGGCGAGCGCGGATTCGTCGACCCGCGGCCAGGCATGATCGACCACCGCGTCGGCGTGACCGAGGTCCAGCCACAGGCGATGGCAGACGTGCGGCACGATCGGCGCCAGCATGAGCACCAGCGCCTCCAGCGCCTCCTGCATCAGGGCATGGCCGGCGGGCGTCGAGGCATCGAAGCGCCCGAGTTCGTTCGACAGCTCCATGCAGGCGGCGATCGCGGTATTGAAGGTATAGCGCCGCCCGATGTCGTCGCCGACCTTGGCGATGGTCTGGTGCAGCTTGCGGCGCAGGTCGCGGCCCGCATCGTCGAGAGCCGACGGATCGGCCACCGGCGCAGGACCGCGCGCGACGTGGTCAAAGACCAGCCGCCACAGCCGCTTGAGGAACCGATGCGCGCCCTCGACGCCCGCATCCGACCATTCGAGCGACAGCTCGGGCGGCGCGGCGAACATCATGAACAGGCGCGCGGTGTCGGCGCCGTAGCGGTCGATCAGGGCCTGCGGATCGACGCCGTTGTTCTTCGACTTCGACATCTTCTCGATGCCGCCCATGGTCACCGGCTGACCGTCCGCCAGCAGGGTCGCGCCGACCGGCCGGCCGCGCTCGTCGGTCTTGACGTCGACCTCGGCCGGATTGATCCATTGCTTGCGGCCGTCCTTGCCCTCGCGCCAGAAGGTCGGCGCCACCACCATGCCCTGCGTCAGCAGGTTGGTGAAGGGTTCGTCGACGCGCGTGAGCCCGAGGTCGCGCATCACCTTGGTCCAGAAGCGCGAATACAGCAGATGCAGGATCGCGTGTTCGATGCCGCCGACGTACTGATCGACCGGCATCCAGTAGTCGGCGCGCGCGTCCACCATCGCCGGCGCGCCCGGCGAGCAGTAGCGGAAGAAGTACCAGGACGAGTCGACGAAGGTGTCCATGGTGTCGGTCTCGCGCCGCGCCTTGCCGCCGCACTTGGGGCAGGTGCAGTCGAGGAATTTTTCGTACCTGTTGAGCGGGTTGCCGGAGCCGTCCGGCACGCATTCCTCCGGCAGCACCACCGGCAATCGATCGTCCGGCACCGGCACGTCGCCGCAACTCGGACATTTGATCATCGGGATCGGCGTACCCCAGTAGCGCTGACGCGAGATGCCCCAGTCGCGCAGGCGCCAGGTCGTGCGCTTCTCGCCCAGGCCCTTCACCGCGAGATCGGCGGCGATGGCATCCACTGCGGCATCGAAGTCCAGGCCGTCGTACTTGCCGGAATGGATGCAGACGCCGTGCTCGGCATAGGCATCCTGCCAGGGCGCGGGCGTCGCGTCGCCGGCACTGGTGCGGATCACGGCCTTCACGGGCAGACCGTACTGATGCGCGAAGGCGAAATCGCGCTCGTCGTGCGCCGGCACGGCCATCACCGCGCCCTCGCCGTAGCCCATGAGCACGTAGTTGGCGACCCACACCGGCAGCCGTTCGCCGGACAGCGGGTGCGTCACGAACAGACCCGTGGCGACGCCCTTCTTCTCCTGCGTCGCGATCTCGGCCTCGGACACGCCGCCGCGGCGGCATTCCTCGATGAAGGCCGCGACGGCGGGATTGCCCTCAGCCGCGCGCAGGGCCAGCGGATGCTCGGCCGCGACCGCGACGTAGGTGGCCCCCATGAGCGTGTCAGCGCGGGTGGTGAAGACCCAGAGGATGTCGTCGTTCCCGACACCACCCTCGCCCCCGCCCCCTCTCCCTGAGGGAGAGGGGAGTCGATACGGAAAGCCGACCCGCACGCCGACGCTCTTGCCGATCCAGTTGCGCTGCATTTGCAGCACCTGCTCCGGCCAGCCGGGCAGGCGGTCGAGTTCGGACAGCAGTTCCTCGGCGTAGCGCGTGATCGCCATGTAGTACATCGGGATCTCGCGCCGCTCGACCAGGGCGCCGGTGCGCCAGCCGCGGCCGTCGATGACCTGTTCGTTGGCGAGCACGGTATGATCCACCGGGTCCCAGTTCACGACGCCGGTCTTCGGGTAGACGATGCCCTTTTCCAGCAGGCGCAGAAACAGCCACTGGTTCCAGCGGTAATAGTCGGGCGTGCAGGTCGCGGTCTCGCGCTCCCAGTCGATGGCGAAGCCGAGCGACTTGAGCTGCCCGCGCATGTAATCGATGTTGTCCCAGGTCCAGGCGGCGGGCGGCACGCCGTTGTTCATGGCGGCGTTCTCGGCCGGCAGGCCGAAGGCGTCCCAGCCCATGGGTTGCAGCACGTTCCGGCCCTGCATGCGCTGGAAGCGGCTGATCACGTCGCCGATGGTGTAGTTGCGCACGTGCCCCATGTGCAGCTTGCCCGAGGGGTACGGGAACATCGACAGGCAATAGAACTTCTCGCGCGCCGGGTCCTCGACCGCGCGGAAGACGTGATGGGTATCCCAATAGGCTTGCGCCTCGCGCTCGACGGCGGACGGCTGATAGTGCTCTTGCATGGACGTGTGCGAACGATGGGCGTTGAGTTATCGAAGACGCGAAAGCATACCAGAGCGGCCGTAGGAGCGGCGGCAGCCGCGACCGGGCGGAAGTGCCAGACCCAATCGCGGCTGCCGCCGCTCCTACGGGGGGCGCATTCAGCTATGCTTGACGGCAGTCCCCCAAATCACGAGGAAACCGCCATGAGCGACGCCGACAACACCACCCCACCCCCGGAGCGCGACCGTCTGGCCGAGGCCTACGACCGCATGATGGAGCGGGTACGCCATACGATGGAGGCCGCAGGCGAGCAGGCACACACCCTGGAACAGGCGTTGCACGAGGCCGGCGAAAAGGCCGTCCACCTGGGCGAGATCACGCGCGAGGAGGCGGCAAACGTCGCCGACTACGTGCGTCGCGACGCCGAGGAAATGGCGCAATACCTGAACGAAACCGGCAAGGACATGCGGGCCTGGCTGCGCATGGACCTGGAACTGATCGAGGCGCGCATGCTGGAACTCATCGCCTCGGTGGCCGACCGCACGCGCGTCGAACTGGCACAGTTCGCCGAGCGCGCGCGCGAGGCGAGTTACCGTCACACCGGCGAGATCACCGGCCCCGGCGTGCTCGAATGCACCGAGTGCGGCGAGCACCTGCATTTCACCAGGACCGGCCGCATCCCGCCCTGCCCCAAATGCAAGGCGACGCGTTTCCGGCGGGTGCGGGAGAAGTAGCCGGCAACCCCGCGTGGGTTTCGTTCCGAAACCCACCCTACGCCGATTCATGGACGCGTAGAGTGGGCAAGCGCAGCATGCCCACCGGAACCGCCCACGCGGAACGCATCTGCGACCGAGCGCAAGACATTCGACCGATCCGCTCCCAAACGACGGTCGACCTGCTAGACTTCCCGAACGCAATCCGGAACGGTCGGTCCCGGACCAGACGTGCAGCCAGTACAGGGCACGGATCGCGCCAACCCCAGTCAACCAAGGAGGTAGACCCACATGACCCACTTTACCAAGGCACGTTTCACCAAGATGGCCGGCGCGGCCGTGCTCGCAGGCACCCTCGGCGCCGCGGCATCCGCCCAGGCCTCGCAGCTCATCTTCCCG
Organism: Chromatiales bacterium; assembly: GCA_028695255.1. Taxonomy (GTDB): domain Bacteria; phylum Pseudomonadota; class Gammaproteobacteria; order Ectothiorhodospirales; family Ectothiorhodospiraceae; genus JAQVJI01. Next base: position 29,054 of record JAQVJI010000007.1, read on the forward strand.
TACATCGTCGGCAGCTCCACCGTCTCCACCGTTCTGACCGTCGCCAACCTGACGCCGGCAGCCCACCCCGGCAACGGCGACACCCAGTTGCGCTATGCCTACATGTACAAGGCCGGTGCCTCGGCCACCGACAATGATGCCGCCTGCGCACGCACGCCGACGTTCACGCTGTCCTCGGCCACCAACGACGTGCAGAGTTTCGACGTCAGCGGCAAGTTCGGCGCCTCCACCCGTGGCGTGCTGTTCAACGACCCCTCGGTCAACAACGACTGGAACACGGGTTCCCAGAACTGGGCCGCGCTGTCGGGCCAGAACCTGTTCCGCGCCGTCGGTTTCGTCGACAACAACAACGACGACACGGGGACAAGCTATCCCGCCCCCTATCTGTACGGCGAGGCCTTCATCTTCGAATTCGGCAGCGGCGCGGCCTGGGGCTATCAGGCGCTTGACGACAAGGGCACCGGCGGCGCCATCGACGTCACCAAGTTCTACCAGGGTCATCACATCCCGTTCTCGTTCCTCGGCGCCTACACCCGCTTCGCCTTTATGCCGACCACGGAGTTCTCGACCCGTTTCTTCGTCACGCCCATCATTGCCGACATGGACGACGTGACCCTGCAGGGACGTGTGGAGGTGTATCCGTATGTCAACACCGATCAGGTGGCCTATGACCGCGACGGCAACCCGGTCGGCGGCTACGTCTCGCAGACCGTCACCTGCGTCGGCGGCGTCGACATCGAGGAGATGATGAGCGGCGCGGCCACCACGGCGCTGCAGAACGGCGGCTGGTCGCGTCTGGCCATCGTGCCACCTTCGGTAGCGGCAGCCGGCACCGAGGGCACCCTCTTCGCCCACGTCATCAAGCTCGAGTTCAACAAGGGCTCGACCTTCAACGGCCAGGCGATGGGTGGCACGTTCAACAACAGCATCGTGCTCCGAAACCCCCGCGGCTTCTACGTCGAGGAATAATGCCGTCTCCCGGACGCCCGGCCCTTGCCGGGCGTCCGTTTTCTCCCCGGCCGCGCCGCGGCCAAGCGCTCACCCCGGATTCGAACATGGATTTTCGCCGCCGTCTGCTCGCCGGCTTCTGGCTGGCCGCACTGTTTTCCAGCGCCGCACCCGCCGCCGAACCGCCTTCCGCGGGCACGAACCTGACCCCCATGCTCGCCGCGACGGCGCCCTGGACGGCGGCGCTGGATGCCGCCAGACAGCCGTGGCTCATGCATTACGGCCCCGATGGCGAACTGATCGTCCTGAAGCCCGACGGCGATCGCCGGACCCTCGTCCGTCCCGCCGACGGCCACCGCCCTTCCGGCCTGAGTCTCGGTCGCCAGGATGAAGGCATGGGCCTGCTCTGGCGCGACACCGCGCCGTCTCCAGGCCTGTATTTCCTCGACGCCGGTAGCGCCGATGGGCCGAGACACATCGAGTCTCCCGCCGCGCCACTGACCCGCATGCAGGTCGCCCAGACCGATCGGCACCGCCTGTTCCTGTGGTATGGCGAGGACGCCAAGCGGCCGCAGGCGGAGCGCTACCAGATCTTCGTCCGCCGCGAAGGCAACACGCCGGATACGGTGGAGACCCACGCCGTCCTGCCCGGCTTCTACCCGCAGTGGATCGTCGACGCGGACGGCAGCGTCGGCGTCTTCACCTGGACCGGCGGCGGCTTGCAGGAAATGCGCGAAGTCGTGATGCGCCGGCTCGATCCCGATGCCGGCGAGTTCGGCCCGTTGCGCAAGGTCGCAGACACCGGCCGCGTGACGCCGATCTTCCAGAGTTTCCGGAGCGGCGCGCGCTGGTTCGTCGTCTGGGTCGGGCAGTACGGACAGGGCGGCGCGGAATTCCTGCTCCAGGGCGCCTGGTCCGACGACCGCGGCGAGACCTGGCAGGACTTCGCCTTCGAGAGTCTGCGCGGCCTCGACGTCACGCACCTGAGCACGGCGACCGACCACCAGGGACACCTGCTGCTCGCAGTCAGTGGCAGCTACCGTTTCCGCGAACCCGGTGCGCGCGAGGACATTTATCTGCTGCGTTCCGCCGACAACGGCCGGACCTGGGAGGCGCCGCTGCGTCCGCGCCCCGAATCGGCCCGGCGCTTCCACGCCCGCAACCCCAATCTCGCCTTCGGTCACGATGGTCGCGTACTGCTCGCATGGGAAGACTGGCGCACCATCCGCCCGGCGATCCATGCCGCCCGGAGCGACGATGCGGGCAAGAGCTGGCACACCGGCGCGCTGACCATCGCCGGTCCCGACACGAACGACCGTCTGGCACCGCAAAGGGATGCGCTGTTCGCCACCGACCGGGGATTCACGCTGATCGTCGAACGCTTCGAGGACACGCTCACCGGCAAGACACTGGTGCGCCACGACGTCGCGCCGGACACGCCGTGCCGACTGCCGGCGCAGGCGGCGACGGAAACCATGCTGCGCGCGCGCGTCGAGCGTTACTGGCAGGCGATGCAGGACGGCGACTACGGCACCACCTACACGCATCTCGACCCCTTCTTCCGCGCCCGCTGGACGGAGGCGAACTACCGCCAGCGCATGGGGCTCATCCGCTATCACGACTTGAGTATCGAGGACGTGCACGTCGAAGGACCGATTGCCGACGTGCGCCTGCGCATGAAGGCATCGGTACCGGAATTCGTGCGCCAGGGACAACGCCTGAGCCAGCCGGAACGCGACATCGACATGACCGAACGCTGGCTATGGGTGGACGGGAACTGGCATCGCGAGATGATCGAGGAATCGTCGGAGACGCGTTACACGCAGTATTGAGAGAGCCGCTATCCGCGTGGGTTTCGTTCCTCAACCCACCCTACCCCGTTCGTGAAATCGTAGAAATCGTAGGGTGGGCAAGCGAAGCATGCCCACGCGGACGCGTCAGCCGCATACCCCTTTCCGGTGGGTTTCGTTCCTCAACCCACCCCGTTCGTGAGATCGTAGAAATCGTAGGGTGGGCAAGCGAAGCATGCCCACGCGGACGGGCTATCCGACATGACGCCCCCGATTCACTCCCCGTAACACGCACCCGCATCGATCTCGCCGCCCGCCCAGTCCTCCGGCAGCCAACCGGCCGCGACGTGGCGATGAAAACTCGACCACGGCCAATCCCGCACGCGCCTCACGAGACCGTGTTTCACGGGATTGAAATGCACGTAGGCAACGTGCCGCTCCAGGTCCGCCTCGTCACGGATGCGGTGCTCCCAGTAGCGGCGCTGCCAGATACCCTTTTCACGCCGCCCGATCAGGCTCGCGCGACGCCCCGCCGGCACGGGCAACGTCCTGGAAAAGCCGGATTTGATGAGGCGCCACCGCAATGGAAAGTCGGCATCGCCGTCGGGAAGTGCCCATACGGCGTGGACGTGATCCGGCAGGACACAGATGGCAAGCGTGCGAAACGGATGCCTCGCCTGCACCCGCCGATAAACCGACCGAAGGCGATCCACCTCGTCGATCAACAGGCGTGAACGACGATCGGTAAGCGTAAGCGTGAAAAAATACGTCCCACCGGGGACGAAATCGCGACGATAGCGTGGCATGCAAGACCTCCCTGTCCGCGCAGGAACACGTTCATAACCTACCCGCGTGGGTTTCGTTCCTCAACCCACCCTACCCGTTCGTGAAATCGTAGGGTGGGCAAGCGAAGCATGCCCACGCGGACGCGGAACCCGGACACATCGTCCGCGTGGGTTTCGTTCCTCAACCCACCCTACGCAAGGCTGCGATCAGCCCGTCCACCGCACGGCCGATGGTGAGTTCGCCAGCGCGCCGCCGGCCTTCGCTGCGCAGCACGGCGGCGCGTGCCGGGTCGGCCAACAGCGCCAGCACGGCGTCCGCCAGCGCCGCCGCATCGCCCGGCGGCACCAGACATCCCTGGTCCGGATGCGTAATGATCTCGCGCGGGCCATACGGGCAGTCGGTCGCCACCACCGGCACACCGGCCGCCATGGCCTCCAGCACCGAGTAGCCGAAGCCCTCGAATTCGCAGGTGTGCACGAACACGGCCGAGCGCGCGAGATAGGGATAGACGTTGCCGACGTGGCCGAGAAAGGCCGCGCGCTCGGCCAATCCCATATCCCGCAATGCCCGCTCCATGCCCTCACGCTCCGGACCGTCGCCCAGCACCACGAAACCCGCATCGCCGACGGCACAGACGCGCGTCATCAGGTCGATCATCAAGGCGGGATTTTTTTCGTACACCAGGCGCGAGGCGATGCAGACCAGCGGCCGGCCATCCAGTGCCGCCGGCACGGGCCGCTCCGGTGCCTCGGCGACGAGCCGCTCGACCGCCTCGACGTCGATGCCGTTCGGCACCACCGCCACCTTGCGTCGCGGCACCCTGAAACGCCGCACGAGTTCATCACCCACGCCCGTCGACGGCACCACCACGCGCGACGCCAGCCAGCCGGTCAGCGTGGTCGCGAGATACATGAGGCGTCCGCTCGGCGTGCCGCGTTCATAACGCCGGTAATACTCCCAGGCCGGCCCGCGGAAACTCGCCACCAGACGTGCCCGATGGCGGCACAGACGCAGGGCGAGCGCGGCCACGGCGGCCGAATAGTGCATCATGCCGAGCACCACGTCGGGCCGCTCGCGGTCGATCACGGCCGCGACGCGTCGCGCGTCGGCAAACAGTGCGGAAGGCGTGGAAAACCACACGGCAAGCCCCAGTCCCGTCGTGTCCGCGTGGGCATCCCAACCCGAGGCGATGCGTTCGGCCATGAAGGCCGGCGCCGCCAGCACGACGCGGTCGAAACGGCGCGGCATGCGTTCCAGCAGATTGGCCGTGGTCCGTTCCGCGCCGCCCCAGCTTCCGGCCAGGTGCAGCACGAGCAGGGACTCAGAGGACATCCGCGAAGCCGGGTTGCAGACGCCGGAACACCATCCGCCCGAGCACCAGCGAAAGCCCCGCCATCGCCACCAGCCCGATCAGTGCCGGAATGGAAGGCGCGCGATCCCACAGCACGACGCCGTGGTAGGCCTCGGCCCAGACGGTGTAGGGATTGAGATAGACCCAGCCCTGCATCGACTCCGGCACCGCGGCCAGCGGATACAGCACCGGGGAGGTGAAGAAGACGATCTGCAACAGCGGCGCCAGCGCATGCTCCAGATCACGCAGATAGACGGTCAAGGCGGAGAAGAACAACACCAGCCCGCTGGTCATGACCACCTGCAAGGCCAACAGGAACGGCAGCCAGAACAGTTGCAGCGCGGTGACGTGGCCCAGCCAGACGAAGAAGACCAGCAGGAACACCAGGTAGATCGCCCAGTAGCGCAGCATCACGCCGCCGGCCGTCGCCAGCGGGAAAATCTGCACCGGGAAACTGACCTTCTTCACCACCGACCGGCGCGCCACCACTGCCGACGCGCCGCGGGCGATCGACTCCTGCAACGCGACCCAGGGCAGGAAGGCCGACAGTAGATAGACGATGAAAGGCAGCTCCTGCCCGGTCGCAAGCCCCGGCACGCGCACCTGCAGGATGGTCGCGAACACCAGCCAGTAGACCAGCACCAGGAACAGCGGCTGGGCGAAGCTCCAGCCGAGCCCCAGCCAGGAACCGGCCTGCTGTTCGGCGAGATCGCGCCAGACGAAGGGCCAGATGAGTCGGATCGGACGCAGGACGCGCTGCATTTCAAGGTATCTCGATGATGGTGGCGTGCAAGACGCGCATTATAGCCACAGGCATGGCCGGGAATCGGTCATCGCCCGCGGATTCGGCACGCGGCCCGTCGAACAGCGCGACTCGAAAGACCGGTGCCGGTGCTGTGCTATCATCGCGCGATTCTCACTCTCACCCACCCCACAACCCGCCTGGGGCAGGAAAACCGCATGCAGTGGCCAAAACCGATACGTCGTCTCAGGGATCGGGCGGTGGCTTATTCAATGGAATTTTTCTATCGCAAGTATTTCGAATGGGGCCTGCCGACGCGCCGTTTCGTGCAGGTCAACATCGAGACCAACACGATCTGTACGCGCACCTGCCATTTCTGTCTGTTCGGCATCCGCGAAGACGTACCGTCGACGCGCATTCCGGCCGAGCTGTATTTCCGCATCATCGACGAACTGGCGGCGATGAATTATGCCGGACGCCTGTCGCTGTTCAGCATCAACGAACCGCTGACCGACAAGCGCATCTACGACTTCGTGCGCTACGCGAACCTGATGCTGCCGAACGCCTATCAGGTGCTGGTCAGCAACGGCGACCTCATGACCCGCGAGCGTCTGGATCTGCTGCTCGAATGCGGCCTCGATCTGCTGATGATCAATTCATACGATCAGGAAGCCCACGCCCGCAATCGCGAGCTGTGCGACTATGCCGAATCCGCCTATCCGGGCCGGATCCAGCACTCCGACCGCACCACCTATGACGCCTGGGTCGGTCGCGCCGGGTACGTCGAGCAATATGCCAAACCGCCGGTCGCGGGCTATTGCGACCTGCCCAATTACGCGCTGACGATCAAACCGGACGGCAAGGTCCTGGCCTGCTGTCACGACTTCGATGGTCAGAACACCGTCGGCGACCTGACGCGACAATCGGTCATGGAGGCATGGTACGGGGCCAGCTTCGAGACCCTGCGGCGGCACCTGAACAAGGGCGACCGCGGCGCGTCGGAGCTGTGCAGCCGTTGCGACCACCAGCCCGATCTGGACTACTTCCGCTGGAATCACAGCCTGGCCTGGAGGCAGGGCAAGGCACGGCGCCTGTTCCCCGCCAAGCCCGATACTGCCTCGCTGCATCAGGCGCATGCGATCAGACACAAGCACGTCGAACGCGAACGTCGCCGCCCGGCACGCGAGGCGGCACCCGTCACCTTCCACCCACCCGCCGCCGGGACCGGAACCCACGGTTGAACGGACTCGACACATGAACGGAAGCACACCGGCCCTGCGGGTCGACCACCTGCGCAAGGTCTACCCGACCTACGCCAGCGCGACCGACCGGCTGCGCGGCCTGCTGTTCAACAAGCCCTGCCACACCGACTTCGTCGCGCTGCAGGACGTCAGCTTCGAACTCGGGCAGGGGCGCTGCCTCGGCATCGTCGGCGACAACGGCTCCGGCAAAAGCACGCTGATGCAGATGATCGCCGGCACCCTCACGCCCACCAGCGGCCGCATCGAACGCAACGGCACCGTGCTCGGCCTGCTGGAACTGGGCGTCGGCTTTCATCACGAGTTCACCGGACGGCAGAACGTCTTTCTCTACGGCGACGTGCTCGGCATATCACCCGCGCTCGTCCGATCCAAGTTCGACGAGATCGTGGAATTTTCAGAACTCGGCGACTTCATCGACCGCCCGCTCAAGACCTACTCCACCGGCATGGTGATGCGGCTGGCCTACTCCACCGTCACCCTGCTCGACCCGGAGATACTCATCATCGACGAGGCGCTGTCGGTCGGCGACGCGCACTTCCAGAAGAAGTGCATCGACCACATCATGCGCATCAAGCAGAAGGGACGCACCATCGTGTTCTGCTCGCACAGCACCTATCAGGTCGGCATGCTGTGCGACGAAACGCTCTGGCTCAAGCAGGGCAAGGTCGAGCGATTCGGAGAAACGGCACAGGTCATCGCCGCCTACGAGGCCTACCAGCAGGCCAAGAGCGAACCCGCCGACATCGAGGCCGCGTCGGTCGAAGTACCCGTCAGGATCGCCGAGGTCGACATCCTGAATCCGCTGCCGATCGAGCGCGGAGACGATCTCAAGGTGCGCATCGTCACCGAAAGTCTGTCGGACGACATCCCGTTTCACGTCATGCTGTCGATCAAGTTCGGCAGCGACTACGGCGTGTACGCGACCGGCACGCAACTCACCGGCCGGCAACCGCTCTGCGGCGGCCGGCGCGAGATCGTCGTAACCTACCCCAACGTGCCCTTGATGGGCGGATACTACTGGCTGCACGTCCGCATCCTGGACGACAAGGGCCTCATGATCTACCACGAAAAGACCCTGCTCGATCCGGAACTGGAAGTACGCCGCGACAGCCTCGAACGCGGCGTCTGCTATCTGGAGAATCACTGGGAGATCCGCTGACGCGGCAGCACCTCCCGCGTGGGTTTCGTTCCTCAACCCACCCTACGCCGTTCGTGGTCCACAGGGTGTAGGGTGGGCAAAGCGCAGCGTGCCCACGCAGTGGCGGTGCCGGACGCACCTCCTGCGTGGGTTTCGTTCCTCAACCCACCCTACGCCGTTCGTGGTCCACAGGGTGTAGGGTGGGCAAAGCGCAGCGTGCCCACGCGGTGGCGGTGCCGGACGCACCTCTTCACGATCCCCGGAGCACCCGCCGTAGCAGGGAACGCATCCGCACCGACACGCTGAGACGATCGAGCGTCACCCGCTGCATGTCCTGAATCGATTCCAACCGGGTCATCAGGTCACGCAGACCTTGGCCACCGGCTGCCCCCCCGCAATCTCGGCCGGAACGACGGGCAAATCCTCGTGGACGCCGCAGTCCGGATCATGGACGGCGATCCAGACGCCCGAGTGCGGAATGAATTTATTGAAACCAAGGGCCAGAAAATCCTCCTGCGACCACTGCGAGCGATGCGTCTCGAAGTCGTTGCCGGCAACTTCCTGCGGCATGACATTCTTGGGTACCGAGACGATCACGCTGCGACTGATGCGCTGAAGCTGCCGGACGAACTCGATGCCGTCCTGCTTGCTCAGATGCTCGATGATCGCCAGCGCCAGTGCGATGTCGTACTTCGCATCGGGCAGTTTCGGCAGGGCCGTGCGCACGTCCTCGATCAGGATGTCGTCATAGGCCCAGCGCGGGATGAATTCGAGATAGTCCTCGAAACCCTCGATGGCATCGATGACGGTATCCCAGCGCTTGTAGCGCTCGCCGTTGCGGAACAGTTTCTTGTCGAACGACTCATCGTCGTAGAGATCGAGCTGGACACGGCACAACATGCCGTAGACGCCGAGGCCACAGCCCACGTCGATCATGCGTCGCGGTCGGATGCGACGAACTTCCTCCATGATGGGCGTGATCTGCTGGGCATTGCTGTAGGGCATGATGACCTCCTGTCGCGGAAGAGAGTGATCGCGGCATACCGGAATCGTCGGGCCAATTCCGTTTGCCACGGCGCCATTCTGCACGGCACCGAACCATATTTCAAAGTCGACGACGCAGGGTGGGTTGAGGAACGGAACCCACGCG
>JAQVJI010000106.1 GCA_028695255.1 Chromatiales bacterium
AGTCGGTGGCGGCGACCCACAGGCGCAGGATGTCGGCGCCGAGCGTGCCGACGACCTGCTGCGGCGCGACCACGTTGCCCTTCGACTTCGACATCTTCTGGCCCTGCGCGTCGACCGTGAAGCCGTGTGTGAGCACGCCCCTGTAGGGCGCCTTGCCGCGCATCGCGACCGCCGTCAGCAGCGAGGACTGGAACCAGCCGCGATGCTGGTCCGAGCCTTCGAGATACAGGTCGGCCGGCATGACGTCCAGTTCCGGCCGCCGTTCCAGCACGGTGGCGTGCGTGGTGCCGGAATCGAACCAGACGTCCAGCGTGTCCGTGACCTTCACGTAATGCTCGGCGTCGGCGCCGAGCAGTTCCTTCGGATCGAGCCGGAACCAGGCCTCGATGCCGCCTTCCTGCTCCATGCGCGCGGCGACGGCCTCGATCAGACGCGGCGTGTCCGGATGCAGTGCGCCGGAATCCCGGTGCACGAACAGCGCGATCGGCACGCCCCAGTTGCGCTGGCGCGAGATGCACCAGTCGGGCCGGTTGGCGACCATGCCCTCGATGCGCGCCTGACCCCAATCGGGCGTCCACTTCACTTCGCGGATCGCCGCCAGCGCGGCCTCGCGCAGGCCCTGGTGGTCCATGCCGATGAACCACTGCGGCGTGGCGCGGAAGATGATCGGCGTCTTGTGGCGCCAGCAGTGCGGATAGCTGTGACGGATCTTTTCCGTCACCACCAGCGCGCCGCGTTCCTGCAACACCTCGATCACGTGGCCGTTGGCCTGGTGCACGGATTCGCCAGCGAAGTGTGGCGTGCCGGGGAGGAAGCGGCCGTCGCCGCCGACCGGATTGGCGACTTCGAGACCGTAGCGCAGGCCGACCACGTAGTCCTCCTGACCGTGGCCGGGCGCGATGTGCACGGCACCGCTGCCGGCCTCGGTGGTGACGTGGTCCGACAGCACCAGCGGCACCTGCCGATCCTCGAACGGATGCGCGAGCATGAGGCCTTCGAGTGCGTTGCCGCGCGCGCGGCCGACGATGCGGGCATCATTCAGCGCATAGCGCCTGAGCGCGCCGTCCATCAGTTCGGCGGCGAGCAGCAGGCGTTCGCCGCCCGTCTCCACCAGCACGTAGTCGAATTCCGGGTGCAGCGCGACGGCGCGATTGGCCGGCAGGGTCCAGGGCGTGGTGGTCCAGATCACCACCGAGGCCGGGCCCGCGCCGCCGCCGTGCTCGACCGTCATGCGCGCGAGCAGCGCGGCCTCGTCGACGAACCGGAAGCGCACGTCGATGGCGTGCGAGGTCTTGTCCTCGTATTCCACCTCGGCCTCGGCCAGCGCCGAACCGCAGTCGACGCACCAGTGCACGGGCTTGTCGCCCTTGACCAGATGGCCGTTGGCGATGATGCGGCCGAGCGCGCGCACGGTGTCGGCCTCGACCTTCGGATCCATGGTGAGATAGGGCCGCTCCCAGTCGCCGATCACGCCCAGGCGCTTGAAGTCCTCGCGTTGCAGATCGACCTGTTCCTGCGCGAAGGCGCGACAGGCGGCGCGGAAGGCGGCGGCGTCGACGTCCTTGCCGGCCTTGCCGATCTTCTTCTCGACCTGATGCTCGATCGGCAGCCCATGACAGTCCCAGCCGGGGATGTAGGGCGCGTCGAAACCGGACAGGACACGGCTCTTGACGATGATGTCCTTCAGCACCTTGTTCAGCGCATGGCCGATGTGAATGGTGCCGTTGGCGTAGGGCGGGCCGTCGAGCAACACGAATTTGGGCTTGCCCTTGCCGGCCGCGCGCAGCCGGCCATAGAGGTCCATCTGCTGCCATTCGGCCAGCATCGCCGGCTCGCGCCGGGCGAGGTCGCCGCGCATCGGGAATTCCGTTTGCGGAAGATTGAGGGTGTTCTTGTAGTCGGTCATGTCGGGGCCGCGGGGATGGGGCGAATGAAAAAGCCGGCGTTCACCGGGAAAAGACGAAAAACGGTGGGCAAGGATAACCCGGAATCGCCTTTGCGGTCAGTCGTCCTCGTGGTCCAGACGATCGAACCAGGCGCGGGCGGCCACGATGTCGCGGCCGATCTGCTCGCGCAGTGCATCCAACGACTCGAAACGCCGCTCCTCGCGCAGACGGTGCAGCAGATCGACGTGCAGGTGGCGGCCGTAGAGATCGCCGTCGAAGTCGAACAGATGCACCTCCAACCGGTTGCGCAGGCCGTCCACGGTCGGTCGCACGCCGACGTTGGCGACGCCGCGCAGGGGCTCGGTCTCATGACCGAACACCTCGACCGTGAACACGCCGCGCACCGGCAGCGGCTGGTGGCCGACTCGGATGTTGGCGGTCGGGAAGCCGAGCGTGCGCCCGAGCTTGTCGCCATGCAGCACGCGGCCAAAGAACGAACAGTTGCGGCCGAGCAGCTTGGCCGCCTCGTCCATGTCGCCGCGCTCCAGGGCCTCGCGGATGCGCGTGCTGGAGACGCGTGAGCCGTCGACGTGGAAGGTGTGCATGTGCGTGACCTGGAAACCCTCGCGCCGGCCGTGTTCCGAAAGCAGCGCGAAGTCGCCCTTGCGGCCGGCGCCGAAACGGAAATCGTCGCCGACCACCAGATAGCGAATGCCGAGCCCCTCGACCAGGATGTCGCGGATGAAGTCCTCGGCCGGCATCTGCGCCAGCCGGCGGTCGAAGCGCAGCAACAGCACGCGGTCGACCGAGAAGCGGCGCAGTGCCTGAAGCTTGTCGCGCAGCCGCGACAGGCGCGCCGGAGATTTGTCCTTGCCGAAGAATTCGTGCGGCAAGGGTTCGAAACTGATGACCGTGGTCGGCAGGCCGAGGGCGGCGCCGCGCTCGGCGAGCTGCCCGAGCACCGCCTGATGGCCGAGGTGCACGCCGTCAAAGTTGCCGATGGTGGCAACGCAGCCGCGGTGGCGTGGTCGCAGGTTGTGGGCGCCTCGTATCAGTTCCATGGGGATTCCTTGCGAAGCGAGCATTATGCGCGATTCATCGCGTCATGAAATGCCGCGGGCGCAGACCGAGCAGCAGCAGCGCCAGGAGATAGGCGCCGGCGCCGGCCGCCACCAGCAGGCCCAGCCACGACAGGCGCCGCACCGGCGGCCACGCGGTCAGCGCATCGAATGGCGGCAACAGCCACAGCAGCACCGCCACCAGCGCAACGGCTGCCAGCGCGGTCTTCAGCAGCAGCGAACGCCAGCCGGACAAAGGTTCGTAGACGCCCTCACGCCGCAGGCCGCGGTACAGCATGCCCGCGTTGAGCCAGGCCGACAGCGCCGTCGCAGCGGCCAGGCCGGCATGCGGTCCCGGCAGTTCCAGCCACACCCAGGGCACCACCACCAGCACGTTCAGCAGCATGTTGGCGACCACCGCGACGATGCCGATGCGCATCGGCGTGCGCGTGTCCTGCCGGCTGTAATAGCCCGGCGCCAGCACCTTGATCAGGATGAAGGCCGGCAGGCCGGCGCCGTAGGCCATCAGCGACAGCGCCGCCATGCGCGTGTCGTCGGCGGTGAATTCGCGGTACTGGATCAGCGCGGCGAAGATCGGCGTGGCGAGAAGAACCAGCCCCAGCGCGGCGGGGACGGCGATGACCATCGACAGCCGCAGCGCCCAGTCGAGCGTATGCGTGAAGTCCTCGCGCCCGGCCCGCGCGTGTTCGCTCGACAGGCGCGGCAGGATCACGGTGCCGATGGCGATGCCGAACAAGGCCAGCGGCAGTTCGACGAAACGGTCGGAGTAGTACAGCCAGGAGATCGAACCGGTGGCGAGAAAGGACGCGATCAGCGTATCGACCAGCAGGTTCACCTGCACCACCGAGGAGCCGAAGATCGCCGGCAGCATCAGCGTCAGAATGCGTTTGACCCCTTCGTGACCGCGCCGGAAGCGCGGCCGCGGCAACACGCCCAGGCGATGCAGGAATGGCAGCTGCAGCGCAAGCTGTGCCGCGCCGGCGATGAACACGCCCCAGGCCAGCGCCATCACGGGTTCGTCCATGAGCGGTGCGAGCCATAGCGCAGCGGCGATCATCGCCAGATTGAGCAGCACCGGCGTGAATGCCGGCACGCCGAAACGCCCGAAACTGTTGAGGATGCCGCCCGCCATCGCCGTCAGCGAAATGAACAGCAGATAGGGGAAGGTGATGCGCAGCATCTCGCTCGCCATCTCGTGACGGCCGTTGCCGGCCGAGAAGCCCGGCGCGAACATGAAGATCAGGATGGGCGCGATCAGGATGCCGAGCGCCGTCACCCCGAGCAGCCACAGACCCAGCGTGCCGGCAACGTGATCGGTCAGGTCCTTCAGTTCCTCGCGCGTGCGGTTCTCGCGGTATTCCGAGAACACCGGTACGAAGGACTGCGAGAACGCGCCTTCGGCGAACAGGCGGCGCAGGAAGTTCGGGATGCGGAAGGCGACGAAGAAGGCATCGGTGGCACCCGTCGCGCCGAAGGTCACCGCCAGCACCAGATCGCGCAGGTAACCGAGCAACCGCGACAGCATGGTCATGCCGCCGACCACGGCAGTGGATTTGTACAGGCGGGGCACGGGTGCGATCGTCGTCCGAGGAATCAGAAGGCAGCCATGTTATTGAAACGGCGCCAAAATGTATGCACGCACATCGAAATTCGGGGGCAGTTTACTTAATTGCCGCGATCACGCGACGCGAACACATCCAGGAGTGACCGGGGAATCAAGTAAGCTGCCCCCGGAAACGAGGCTGCTTGCACGGGACCTGCCCCGCTGGCATAATGCGCGGCCTTTCCGGTCCGAATCCGTTTCATCCAGGAGAAGTCCCTTGGCCAACATCAAGTCTGCCCGCAAGCGCGCCGTCCAGGCGGAGAACAACCGCCAGCGCAACGTGGCCCAGCGCTCGCGTTTTCGCACCTCGGTGAAGAAGGTGCTCAAGGCCGTGCTCACCGGCGACAAGACCGCCGCCCAGGCCGCCTTCAATGAGGCCGTGCCGATGATCGACGGCGCCGTGACCAAGGGCCTGATCCACAAGAACAAGGCCGCCCGTCACAAGAGCCGCCTGAACGCCCGCGTGAAGGCGATGGCGTAAGTATCCGCGAAACACCCGCCGCCCGCACCAGCGGGCGGCAAACGAAAAAGCCGGCGCATGCCGGCTTTTTCGTTTGGATCGTCGGAAGGATACGGCCCGGCTTCGGGCCTCACAGCACGACCAGATTGTCGCGATGGATCAGCTCCGGCTCGTCGACGTAGCCGAGCAGACCCTCGATCTCCTCGCTGGCGTGGCCGCGGATCAAGCGCGCTTCGTCGGCTTCGTAGTTCACCAGCCCGCGGGCGATCTCGCACCCCTGCGCATCCAGGCAAGCGACCACCTCGCCGCGCACGAACTCACCCCTGACCTCGCGCACGCCGACCGGCAGCAGGCTGCGGCCGGACTCGCGGATCACCCGCACGGCGCCGTCGTCCAGCACCAGACTGCCACGGCACTTGAGCTGGCTGGCGATCCATTGCTTGCGCGCGGCCACCGGCGTCTTGTCCGGCAGCAGCAGCGTGCCGACATCATCGGCCTGACGGATGCGATGCAGGATGCCGGGCTCGCCGCCGAAGGCGATCAGCGTCGCCGCACCCGACCGCGCGGCGCGGCGCGCGGCCGAGATCTTGGTCGCCATGCCGCCGCGACCGAGACCCGACACCGACGGTCCGGCGACCTCGTCCAGCAGCGCATCGGAGGCATGCGCCACGTCGATCATGCGAGCATCCGCATGCGCACGCGGATCGCGATCGTACAGACCCTGTTGATCGGTGAGCAGCACCAGCAGATGAGCCTCGACCAGATTGGCGACCAGTGCGCCGAGGGTGTCGTTGTCGCCGAAGCGAATCTCGTCGGTCGCCACCGTGTCGTTCTCGTTCACCACCGGGATCACGCCCAGACGCAGCAGCGTGCGCAGCGTGCTGCGCGCATTGAGGTAACGGCGGCGGTCGGCCAGATCGTCGTGGGTCAGCAGTACCTGCGCGGTGTGCAGGCCGTGACGCTGAAAGGCGGCCTCGTAGGCCTGCACCAGACCCATCTGGCCGACGGCGGCGGCGGCCTGCAATTCGTACAGCGCATTCGGGCGGCGGCTCCAGCCCAGACGTTTCATGCCCTCGGCGACGGCACCCGAGGTGACGAGCACGATCTCGCGCCCGTCGGCCCGGAGCGCGGCGATCTGCGCCGCCCATTCGCCGATGGCCTCGTGCGCGAGCCCGCGCCCGCCGGCAGTCACCATCGAACTGCCGATCTTCACCACCCAGCGGCGGGCGTCACTCAGCGGTCTGCGCATCTGCGTCATGGGTTTGCAGGAAGGTCATGATGGCCTTGACGAGGCGGTCCGTGCCCTCGCCCGTGGCGGCCGAGATGATGTGTACCGGCCCCGTCCATTGCAGCCGGTCGACCAGTTCGCGGCAACGTGTCTCGCGTTCCTCCGGCGGCAGCAGGTCGACCTTGTTGCACACCAGCCAGCGCGGGCGGGCCGCCAGCTCGTCGCTGAATTTTTCGAGTTCGTGCTCGATCACCCGTACCTCGTCGGCCGGGTCGATCGCCGGATCGAGCGGTGCGACGTCGACCAGATGCAACAGCAGGCGCGTGCGCGAGAGGTGCTTGAGGAACTGGATGCCGAGTCCGGCGCCTTCCGCCGCGCCCTCGATGAGGCCGGGGATGTCGGCCATCACGAAGCTTTGCAGCGGCGCCGGGCTGACCACGCCGAGGTTCGGGTGCAGGGTCGTGAAGGGGTAGTCGGCGACCTTCGGCCGCGCCGCCGAGACGCGGCTGATGAGCGTGGACTTGCCGGCGTTCGGCATGCCGAGCAGACCGACGTCGGCCAGCAGCTTCAGCTCCAGGCGCAGGTTGCGCAGCTCGCCCGGCGTGCCGGGCTTGGACTGATACGGCGAGCGGTTGATGGAACTCTTGAAGCGGGTATTGCCGAGGCCATGGAAACCGCCCTGCGCCACCAGCAGGCGGGCGCCGTCCTCGACCAGATCGCCGATCTGCTCCTCGGTGTCCTCGTCATAGACCAGCGTGCCGATCGGCACCGGGATGTCCAGGTCCTCGCCCTTGTGGCCGGTCATGTTGCGGCCCATGCCGTTCTTGCCGCGCTGGGCCTCGAACTGGCGCTGATAGCGGAAGTCGGCCAGCGTGTTGAGGTCCTTGCTGGCAACCAGCCAGACGCTGCCGCCGTCGCCGCCATCGCCGCCGTCCGGGCCGCCGAGCGGAATGAATTTCTCGCGCCGGAAGCTGACGCAGCCGTTGCCGCCGTCACCGGCCTTGACCCGGATGCGGGCCTCATCGACGAATTTCATGGCTGCCTGTTGCTGTCTCTCGAATACCCGGCACAAAAAAGCCCCGGCGAGGCGGGGCTTTTTCTGCGTCGTGGCCGGTCTGCCTCAGGCCGGCAGGACGCTGACGTACTTGCGATTCTTCGGCCCCTTGACCTGAAACACCACCTTGCCTTCGGTGGTGGCGAACAGGGTGTAGTCCGTGCCGCAGCCGACGTTCAGGCCGGGATGGAACTGGGTGCCGCGCTGACGCACGATGATGTTGCCGGCCTTGACCGTCTCACCGCCGAAACGCTTGACGCCAAGACGCTTGGATTCTGAGTCGCGGCCGTTACGGGTACTGCCGCCTGCCTTTTTGTGTGCCATGGTATGTGACCTCGAATGCTGCGGACGGGATCAGCCGGAAATGCCGGTGATCTCGACTTCGGTGTAGTCCTGGCGATGGCCGGTACGCTTCTGGTGATGCTTGCGACGGCGGAATTTGATGATCTCGATCTTGTCGCCACGCACGTGCGCACGCACCTTGGCGGTGACCTTGCCACCCTCCACCAGCGGTGTGCCGATCTTGACGTCTTCGCCGCTGCCGACCAGGAGCACCTGATCGAAGTCGATCTCGTCGCCGGGCGCGACTTCGAGCTTCTCGATCCGGATCACGTCGCCCTGCCCAACCCGGTACTGTTTGCCGCCAGTGGCGATAACCGCATACATCGCAATACTCTCCAGAAGTCCAGACCTGCGGAAAAGAGGCGGAATTCTACCTACCCGGCCGACCCTGGTCAACCGGCGATTCAGTAGCAGGCGCCGAGGCCCGACGTTCGGGCTCGCTTGACACCCCATTGACCCCTCCCTAGCATGCGCAAACCTTCAGAGCCCCCTTTACCCATGGATATCAGGCCCATAAGCGCGCTGGTGGGCGATGACATGAAGGCCGTGGACGCGCTCATTCACGAGCGGCTGCGGTCCTCGGTCGTCCTCATCAACCAGCTCGCGCATTACATCGTCAACAGCGGCGGCAAGCGTCTCAGGCCGCTGCTGGTGCTGCTGTCGGCGGGTGCCTGCGACTATCGGGGACGCGATCATATCGCGCTGGCGGCGATCGTCGAGTTCATCCACACCGCGACGCTGCTGCACGACGACGTGGTGGACGCCTCCGACCTGCGCCGCGGCGCCGAGACCGCCAACGCCCTGTTCGGCAACGAGGCCAGCGTGCTGGTGGGCGATTTCCTGTATTCGCGCTCGTTCCAGATGATGGTCGAGATCGGCAGCATGGAGGTGATGCGCATCCTCGCGCACGCCACCAACACCATCGCCGAGGGCGAAGTGATGCAGTTGCTGAACTGCCACGACGCCGACACCACCGAAGAGCGCTACATGGAGGTCATCTATTCCAAGACCGCCAAGCTGTTCGAGGCGGCGAGCCGGCTGGGCGCGGTGCTGGCCGGGCGCGATGCGGCGGCCTGCGAGGCGATGGCAGCCTACGGCATGCACCTCGGCACCGCCTTCCAGCTCATCGACGACGTGCTGGACTACAGCGCCTCGTCCGAGGAGATGGGCAAGAACATGGGCGACGACTTGGCCGAGGGCAAACCGACGCTGCCGCTGATCCACGCCATGCGCGTCGGCACGGCCGAACAGGCGGGCCTGATCCGCGAGGCGATCGAACAGGGTGGACGCGAATATACCGATCGCGTACTCGCTGCCATTGAATCCACGGGCGCCATCGAATACACTGCGTCGGCTGCACGGCAGGAGGCCGACAAGGCAGTGGCCCGACTGGGCTGTCTGCCGGACAACGCGTACAAGGAAGCACTCACGGCACTGGCACGGTTTTCCGTCGAACGGAACTACTGAGCCGCCCAAACCCGCAGGGAAATGCCGACGTGGTCGGCGTTTCCAGAAAAGTTGCTTCGGAGTGTAGCTCAGCCTGGTAGAGCACCGCTTTCGGGAGGCGGGGGTCGTAGGTTCGAATCCTATCACTCCGACCACTATTGTCTTCTTCCCCGACACC
>JAQVJI010000107.1 GCA_028695255.1 Chromatiales bacterium
CGGCGCGTGCGTCTTCATCGGCGTGTGGCAGGGGTCGTGGTAGAGGTAGTGCACGCCTTCGACGCCGTCGAGCTTCACGCCCTTTTCCATCAGGTATTCGTGGATGTCGAGCAGGCGGCAGCCGGGGAAGATGCGTTCGAATTCGTACTTCAGCAACTGATCCATGCAGGTGCCGCAGGACACGAGCACGGTCTTGATGTCGAGGTAGTTGAGCGTGTTGGCGATGCGATGGAACAGCACGCGGTTTTCGGTGCTGATGCGCTTGCCTTTCGCGCTGTCGCCGCCCGCGGCCTGCGGATAGCCGCAGCAGAGATAGCCGGGCGGCAGTACGGTCTGCACGCCCTGTTCGTACAGCATCGCGAGCGTGGCGAGTCCGATCTGGCTGAACAGGCGTTCCGAGCCGCAACCCGGGAAGTAGAACACGGCCTCGGCGGGTTCGGTCTGTTTCGCCGGGTCGCGCAGGATCGGCACCAGCGTCGGGTCTTCGAGTCCGAGCAGCGCGCGCGTGGTGCGGCTCGGCAGGCCGGCGGGCATGGGCTTTTTCACCAGATGCACGATCTGCGTCGTGATCGCGGGCTTGCCGGTGGCGGACGGACGGCGGCCGTTGGTGAGACCCAGACGCCGGAATACCTGATGACCGAGGCGCTGGCCGGCATAGCCCCATTCGATCAGCGCCTTGCGCATGAGCTTGATGGTGGCCGGGCGCGTGGTATTGAGGAAGGCCATCGAGGCCCAGGTCGCGGGACGCACGTGGCGCTGGCCGCGGCTCTTGAGGATCGAGCGCATGCGCACGGTGACGTCGCCGAAGTCGATGTTCACCGGGCAGGGCGTGACGCATTTGTGGCAAACCGTGCAGTGATCGGCGACGTCGTTCATCTCCTCGAAGTGGCGCAGCGAGATGCCGCGCCGCGTCTGCTCCTCGTACAGGAAGGCCTCGATCATGAGGCCGGTGGCGAGGATCTTGTTGCGCGGCGAGTAGAGCAGGCCCGCGCGCGGCACGTGCGTGTTGCACACGGGTTTGCACTTGCCGCAGCGCAGGCAATCCTTGATGTCGTTGTTGAGTTCGCCGAGCTCGCTCTGTTCGAGGATCAGCGCCTCCTGTTCGACCAATCGCAGCGAGGGCGTCCAGGCCTGTGCGAGATCGGCGCCGGCCAGCAGTTTGCCCTGATTGAAGCGGCCCTCGGGGTCGATGCGCCGCTTGTAGTCGGCGAAGGCCGCGACCTGTTCGCTGTCCAGATATTGCAGCTTCGTGATGCCGATGCCGTGTTCGCCGGAGATCACGCCGCCGAGACGGCGCGCCAGCGCCATGATCTCGTCGACCACGCGATCGGCCTCCTGCAACATGCCGTAGTCGTTGGAGTTGACCGGGATGTTGGTGTGCACGTTGCCATCGCCAGCGTGCATGTGCAGCGCGACGAACAGGCGGCTCGAACGCACGCGTTCGTGGATCGCGTCGAGCCGGCGGCGCAACGGTTCGAGTTCGCGCCCGCCGAAGATCTCCTTGATCGGCCGTTCGGCCTCGCGCCGCCAGGAGATGCGCAGCGAGCGGCGCAGCAGCAGATCGATCACGCGGTCGCCGGCGCGGCGGTCGGCGCGCGCGGCGTCGTCGAGCAGCGCGTCGGCCGTCACCGCGTCGTCGTCGAGGCGATCGAGGATCATGCGCCAGCGCGCACGCACGCCTTCGAGGTGTTGCGCGGCGCCCTGGCGCTTGGCGGCCAGCCAGCGCGCGCCTTCCTCGCCGGGATCGAGGTCGGCCAGTTCGCGCAGTTCGGGATGCTCGCCTTGCAGGCATTCAAGCACCTCGTCGGCCAGCCGCAGCTTGTTCTTCATCGACTGCACGATGTTGATGCGCTCGATGCCCTCGCTGTACTCGGCCAGGCGTTCGAGCGGAATCACCACGTCTTCGTTGATCTTGAAGGCGTTGGTGTGCGCGGCGATGGCGGCGGTGCGCGAGCGGTCGGCCCAGAAGCGCTTGCGCGCCTCGCTGCCGACGGCAACGAAGCCCTCGCCGTTGCGGCCGTTGGCGATGCGCACGACCTGCGCGGCGGCATGGCCGACGGCGGTCTCGTCGTCGCCCGCGACGTCGGCGATCAGCACCATCTTTGGCCGCTCGCCGCGCGCGCCCTTGGGCGTGTATTTCACGGCCTTCACGTAGCGCTCGTCGAGGTGTTCGAGGCCCGACAGCACGACCTCGGGGTCGGCCGCGAGCAAATCGCGGATCTCGACGATGGCAGGCACGGCCTGCTTGAGGTCGGTGCCGTAGAACTCCAGGCAGACGGTGCGGATGTGTTTCGGCTCGCGATGCAGCACGAACACGGCCGAGGTGATGAGGCCGTCGCAGCCTTCCTTCTGCACGCCCGGCAGGCCGCCCAGGAACTTGTCGGTCACGTCCTTGCCGAGGCCGAGCTTGCGGAACTGCCGGCCCGGCATTGCGAGCGTTTCCGGTTCGCCGATCGGCGTGCGGCCGTCCGGCGCGTAGCGCGTGATGCGGAAACGCACCGCCTCCTGCTCGTGGATCTTGCCGAGGTTGTGGTCGAGGCGTTCCACTTCCAGCCATTCGGCGTCGGGCGTGACCATGCGCCAGGACACGAGGTTGTCGAGCGTCGTGCCCCACAGCACGGCCTTCTTGCCGCCGGCGTTCATGGCCACGTTGCCGCCGATGGTCGAGGCGTCCTGCGAGGTCGGATCGACCGCGAACACGTAGCCCGCCGCATGCGCGCGTTCCGACACGCGGCGCGTGACCACGCCCGCCTCGGCGCGCACGGTGGCGACATCTTCCGCGACGCCGGGCAGGCGCTTCATTTCGACCTGCCCCAGAGCGTCGAGCTTTTCGGTGTTGATGACCGCCGAGTGCGCGGACAGCGGCACGGCGCTGCCGGTGTAGCCGGTGCCGCCGCCGCGCGGAATGACGGTGAGCCCGAGTTCGATGCAGGCCGCGACCACGGCCGCCATCTCGGCCTCACTGTCCGGCGTGACGACGACGAAGGGCAGTTCGACGCGCCAGTCGGTGGCGTCGGTGACGTGCGAGACGCGCGCGAAGCCGTCGAAGCGGATGTTGTCGCGCCGCGTGTGACGGGCGAGCCGGCGCTGCGTGTTGGCGCGCAGCGTGCGCAGTTCCGGGAACCAGGCCTCGAAGCGACGCACCGCACCGCGCGCGGCGTCGGCGAGTTTGAGGGCCTGCTCGTTGCCGGCGGCGCGCGCGACGATCTGGTCGACGCGATGATCCATGGCATGGATCAGCGAGGCGAGCCGGCGCTGATTCGAAAGCAGGTCGTCCTGGATGTAGGGATTGCGCGCGACCACCCACAGGTCACCCAACACCTCGAACAACATGCGCGCCGACACGCCCGTGCGCCGCTGCCCGCGCAACTCGTCGAGCACGCCCCACATCGGCTCGCCCAGAAAGCGGATGACGATCTCGCGATCGGAGAACGAGGTGTAGTTGTACGGAATCTCGCGGATGCGTGGGGGCTGGTCGACGCTCATCGGACAGGCGGGCAGGAATTGCGGGCGGAAATCATAGCACCGGTGGTGACTTGCCGCATTTTGCCATGGGGTTGCCGAGGGACTTGGCGTGGCGGCTGGGCGTTCAGTCGCTCACCAGGTTGCGACGGGTTCTGTCGGGGTTCTGGCGCAGGTCGAGCACGCGACATACCGTGGCGACGCCCGCCTCGATGACGTAATAGATGGCGTAGGGAAACCGATGCGCCAGCAACCGGTGATACCCGAACGTCTTCGGGTGAATCCCCGCGTAGAGCACGAGCGAATCGATGTCCGAGAAAATGGAATCGAAGAAATACTCGCCGAGCCCCTCACCCTGGCGGTCGTAGAACAACCGGCCGGAATACAGGTCTTCCATGGCCGACGGCAGTATCCTGAGCTTCATTCGGAGCGCTTTCTGAGTTCCTTCTTGGCCACATCCCAGTCGACGGGCCGCTCCTGGCCGGCAGCCCGCCGCGCCTCGGTTTCACGCAAGGATTCCTCGTGCCATGAGGGAGAATCGACCCCGTCGCCGCACTTCGTCAAATCGGCCCACAGGGCCTCCATGACCTGGAGCTTTTCCTCGCGGGTCATCTGTTCGATCTGCTGTGGCGTTATCATCGGCGCAACACCCGTCACCATCGATACTTTGAAGTGTACCCTTGGCGCGACAGGCGCCACCACCCAAACCCGGCAATTCCGACCCGACAATACCTGTATTGGATTTTCCGCTCACCAGGCGTACTGTAGGTCTCAACGAACCGACTTCGACGGAGATTCACCCATGGACTACGGCATCCCACAGCTTGCAACCGCCATGGCCGCGACGGAATTCCAGAGCATGGCCGGCATCCTGACGCTCAAGAAGGCGAACGAGGCCGCGCCGGCCGCCGCTTCGCAGTTGATCGACGCCGTCCAGTCACCGGCGCCGGCGCCGACGTCGGGCAACCCGCCCAATCTGGGCCAGAACATCGACGTCTCGGCCTGAAATCCCGCATCCCCCGACAACCGGCGCGCGCCGGTTGTCGCCCGCTCCGCCGCGGGGTACTCTCGCCCCATGAACACACGTCATTACACCCTGTTCGATCGCCTCTGCATGGAGGCCGACGCCGCCCTGCGCACGCTCTACGGCCGCCCGCCGTCAACCGAGCGGCCGTTGCCGGACGCCGACGTCATGGAGCCCGAGCTGACGGAGACGGAACGGCGCCTGTCCGGGCGTCTCATGCGCGTCAACCATTCGGGCGAGGTCTCGGCGCAGGGTCTGTATCAGGGCCAGGCGCTGACGGCGCGGCGCGAAGACGTGCGGCAGCGCATGGAGCGCTCGGCGGCGGAGGAGAACGACCATCTGGTCTGGTGCGAACACCGCATGCAGGAAGTCGGCGCCGGCAAGAGTCTGCTCAATCCGCTGTGGTACGCGGGCTCGTTCACCATCGGCGCCGTGGCCGGCGCGATCGGCGACAAGTGGAGCCTGGGATTCGTCAACGAGACCGAGCAGCAGGTGATCCGTCACCTCGACGAACACCTGGAACGCCTGCCGGCGCAGGACGACAAGAGCCGCGCGATCCTCGAACAGATGCGCGAGGACGAGGCGCACCATGGCGCGGTGGCGATGGAACTGGGCGGTGCGGAACTACCGCTGCCGGTGCGCAAGCTCTTGATGCCGCTGATGTCGAAGGTGATGACGCGTACCGCGTTCTGGATTTGAGACGAGTCGATCAGCCGCGCGCGGCATCGTTCGCGGCATCAGGGAAGAGATCCTCCTCGACTTCGGCGCGCGCGTCCTGCTCGCCGCGGATCATCCCGATGAACAGATCGAGCAACTGCGGATCCCATTGCCCGTCGTTACGTTCCTTTTCCATGATCGACAGCGCCTTCTCGATCGGCATGCCCTTGCGATAGACGCGATCGCCGGTCATCGCGTCCCAGGTATCGGCGATCGCCACGATGCGCGCGAGCAGCGGGATATCGTCGCCCGCCAGACCGTCCGGATAGCCCTTCCCGTCCCAGCGCTCGTGGTGCCAGCGCGCGATTTCGGCGAACTGCCGGAAGCGCGTGAGCGGCTTCATGATCGCGTAGGTGGCCTCCGGGTGCCCCTGCATGATTTCGTATTCGCGCTCGTCCAGCGCGGAGGGCTTGTTCAGGATCGCATCCGGAATGCCGATCTTTCCCAGATCGTGCATCATCGACCCCTGCTTGAGCAGACGCAGCTCCTCGGGTGACAGCCCCGCCTGCCGGCCGAGGAGAACGGCATATTTCGCCACCCGCCCGGAGTGACTGGAGGTGTAGGCGTCCTTGGCCTCCAGCGCCTTGGCAAGGGATTGCAGCGACTCGATATAGGCGCGTTCCTGCTCGTCGAGCAGGCGCTCGATACTGTCGGCCATGTCATTGACCGAGGCCCCGAGCTCGCCCAGCTCGTCCGCGCCACGCAGGGTGGCGCGCGCGCCGATCTCGCCGCGGGAGATGCGCTGGGTCACGTCCGCCAGATGGCGGATCGGGCGAATCAGCCCGCGCTGAACCACCCACAGTAAGAACGCCAGCATGATGGCAAACGTGACCAGACCGCCCGCCACGATCTCGCGCTCGAACCGATCATCCAGCGACTTGATCGTAGCCAACGTTTCGTCGACGTCGATTTCGACCTCGAGTATGCCGAGCGACACGCCGCGATGCCGGAGCGGAATGACGATGTCGATGACGGGGGAGATCTTGCCGGTATCGCCGACCGACTTCCATTCGACCGCTCCTCCCATGTAGGGCAGGCCGGTGCGCAGAACCTCGCCGAGATAGCCCGACATGTCCTTGGGTACGCGGGACGCATCCGGATCGGAGTGCGCGAGATAGTCGCCATCCGCAGCGACGGCATAGATTTGGTAAACGGAGAAATCGTAGGTGTCGTGAATGTGCCGGCCGGCGTCCACGATGAGCCGTTGCAGCTCGTCGGCATCAGCGGCGGGCACCCTTTGCAACTCTTCCTCTAGATCGCGCAGGAAGATGACCGCCTGCTTCTTGGTCTGTTCGAGCATCGCCTGCTCGAACACGTCCTCGGCGTAGCGCGCCAGAATGACCGACGAGACGACGATGCCGGCAATGATGAGAAGCGCGAAACGCGGCGTCAGCCTGAGTCCGGTCATCAGTCGCATCGGCACCTCCGGCCACCGTCGATGACGGCGACTACATCTTGTTCATGTTGCGACCGTAGAAGATCTCGGCCATCTCGCGGCGCAGGCGGCGCCGGATCATGTCCAGCTCCTTCGCCGTGTAGTCTTCCTTGCCGAGGCCGAACAGGTAGTTGTCGAGATTGAACTCCTTCAAGAGCATCTTGGTGTGGAAGATGTTCTCCTGGTAGACGTTCACGTCGATCATCTGGTACCGATCCTTGGTGTCACGCGCGATGTAGTTCTGGATCGAATTGATCTTGTGGTCGATGAAGTGCTTCTTGCCGCGGATGTCGCGCGTGAAACCACGCACGCGGTAGTCGGCCGTGACGATGTCAGACTCGAAGCTGTGGATGAGGTAGTTCAGTGCGCGCAGCGGCGAAATGCGGCCGCAGGTCGAGACGTCGATGTCGGCGCGGAAGGTGCTGATGCCGTTGTCCGGATGACTCTCCGGATAGGTGTGCACGGTGATGTGGCTCTTGTCGAGATGGGCCGCGATGTTGCTCGGCAGCGGACCCGGTTCCTCGTCGTTCGACAGGTTTTCCGAAATGACCGGCTCTTCCGAAATGAGCATGGTCACGCTCGCGCCCTGCGGATCGTAATCCTGGCGCGAGATGTCGAGGATGTTGGCGCCGATGATCTCGGTGACGTCGGTCAGGATCTGCGTCAGGCGCTCGGCGTTGTACGCCTCGTCGATGTAGGCGATGTATTCCGCGCGATGCTGTTCGGTCTTCGCGAAGCAGATGTCGTAGATGTTGAAGCTGAGCGTCTTGGTCAGGTTGTTG
The DNA here is from genome assembly GCA_028695255.1 of Chromatiales bacterium. GTDB lineage: Bacteria > Pseudomonadota > Gammaproteobacteria > Ectothiorhodospirales > Ectothiorhodospiraceae > JAQVJI01. The sequence continues at coordinate 7,421 of JAQVJI010000107.1, forward strand.
AACCCGTGCAGCTTCAGCTTCTTGGCGTGACGCTCGACCACCGGCAGGTCCCCCCGCAAAAAGCCAGCATTGTAGGCCCCCGGCGCCCCGAGTCAATGAACTTCGGGACCGGGTCCTGGCCGCGCTCCGGACTGCCGCCGTCAGCAGCGGCCCGCGATCGGCGGATGGTAGATCATCTGCACCCGGTTGCCGGCCGGATCGCGGCAGTAGAAGCTGCGCGCGCCGTCGCGGTGAGTGCGCGGCGCGGTATCCATCGGCACCTCGTGGGCAGTGAGGAACGCGTACCAGGCATCCACGTCCTCGGGCGTGCGCAGGATGAAGCCGATGTGATCGAGACGCGAATCGCCCGCACCGGCCGCACCGACGGCCGCGTGCAGCGCGAGATTGTCGCAGCCCGAGGTCAGGAAGACGTTGTCGGAATCGGGGCGCCACTCGACCTGCATGCCGAGCAGCTCGACGTAGAAGCGTTCGGCGGCCGGCAGGTCGGCGACGAACAGCGCCACGTGGCGCATGCCGGCGGTGGGTGCAGGGCGGGCAGACAGTTCAGACACGCGTCATTCCTCGACGATCTCGAAGTCGTGCGTGACCTCGGCCGTCTTGCCGAGCATGATCGAGGCGGAGCAATACTTTTCGGCCGACAGACCGATGGCGCGCTCGACGTGCTTGGACGAGAGATCCTTGCCGCGCACCACGAAATGGATGTGGATGCGCGTGAACACCTTGGGATCGGCATCGGCCCGCTCGGCCGTGATCTGCGCCTCGCAGCCGGTGACCGCCTGGCGCGACTTCTTGAGGATGCCGATGACGTCGAAGGAGGTACAGCCGCCGGCCCCGAGCAACAGCATTTCCATCGGCCGGATGCCCAGATTGCGCCCGCCCGATTCCGGCGGACCATCCATGACGACCGCATGACCGCTGCCGGATTCGCCGACAAAAGTCATGTGATCCAACCACTTAACGACGGCTTTCATGCTACCCCCTGTGATGGGTTCGACATTTCAAGAAATCTTGCATAAACTTGCGTCATGCCGGTGGTAATGGACTCCCACTGTGAGGCGTCCCATCAGGCAGCTATCGAGGAGATTCGGCGTCCATGAAAACCCAAAGCCTGCTAAAGACCGCGCCCGACACGGCGCTCGACAAACTGCTTTCCAACGCTCATATCAAGCGCTACGCACCACGCATGCCGATCGTCCGTCCGGGCGACCGATCCGAAACACTTTACTACATCATCCAGGGCTCGGTGAGCCTGACGGTGGAGGACGAACAGGGCCACACGCTGGTCATGTCCTACCTCAATCCAGGCCACTTCTTCGGCGAGATGGGGATCTTCTCGACGCAGACCCGCGGCACCGCCGTCACGGCGCGCAACGCCTGCGAGATCGCGGAGATCCACTACAGCCGGTTCCTGGAACTGGCGATGCAGGAGCCGCGCCTGCTGATGATGCTGGCCGGCCAGATGGCGAGCCGTCTGAACGAGACCCATCTCAAGGTCATGGACCTGGCCTTCACCGACGTCGCGGGCCGCATCGAGCACACGCTGCACGATCTTTGCCGCCAGCCCGATGCCGTCACCCACCCGGAAGGCATGCAGATCCGCATCACGCGCCAGGAGATTGCCCGCATCGTCGGCTGCTCGCGCGAGATGGCCGGACGTGCACTGAAGGAACTGGAAGAACAGGGCAAGATCCACGCCCACGGCAAGACCATCGTGGTGTTCGGCGTTCGCTGATACTGCTGTTCGCTTGCTTCAACGAAAACGCCGGCGGGGCAACCCGCCGGCGTTTTCGTTTT
>JAQVJI010000108.1 GCA_028695255.1 Chromatiales bacterium
GAACTTGAAATGGAGGCTGGGGTCGGAATCGAACCGGCGTACACGGATTTGCAGTCCGCTGCATGACCACTCTGCCACCCAGCCGGGTGTCGGACGGGGTGCGATCATAACACCCTGCCCTGGAAAACAAAAAACCTCGGGCCAGCCGAGGTTCCTTGCGATTCGGAAGAAATCTGGAGCGGGAAACGAGACTCGAACTCGCGACCCCAACCTTGGCAAGGTTGTGCTCTACCAACTGAGCTATTCCCGCGTGAGGTCGCAAATTCTAGGAAGGGTTCATCGGACTGTCAAGCACCGTTTCGAGTCTTCCCGTCGGAGCCGGTTCAGCGGTCCGGTCCGGCCTGCCGCAGCGCCGCCCGCAGGTAGCTCGCCATCGACCACAGCGTGAGGATCGCCGCGGCGTAGAGCAGCCACAGGCCGACCTCGCGCATCGGCACGCCGAGCAGCGGATAGTGATAGAGCAGCATGAAGATGGCGACCATCTGGGCCGTGGTCTTGAGCTTGCCGAGGAAGGACACGGCCACCTTCGCGCGCTGGCCGATCTCGGCCATCCATTCGCGCAGCGCGGAGATGGCGATCTCGCGCCCGATGATGACGATGGCGGCGACGGTGAGCCACAGGCCGCCGTGGACGTCGACCAGCATCACCAGCGCGGCGGCGACCATGAGCTTGTCGGCCACCGGATCGAGGAAGGCGCCGAAGCGCGAGGTCTGGCCGAGACGGCGGGCGAGATAGCCGTCGAGCCAGTCGGTGAGGCCGGCGACGGCGAAGATGATGGCGCTGACCGGACCGGCCCAGGCGATGGGCAGGTAGTAGAAGGTGACCACGATCAGCGGTATCAGCGCGATGCGCAGCCAGGTGAGCAGGTTGGGGATGTTGAGCGGCATGTCGTCGAAACGGCGGTAACAGACTGTGCGAAGGGTACCGGAACCGGTCGCCTTGCGCACGGAACCGATCAATCGTCGTGAAGGGCGTCGTAGATTTGCTGCGCCAGCTTGCGATGGATGCCCGGCACCTTGACCAGTTCCTCGACGCTGGCGCGGCCGATGCCGCGCAGACCGCCGAAGTGTTTGAGCAGGACCTGGCGCCGTTTCGGACCCATGCCCGGAATGCGTTCCAGCGGCGAGCTGGTGGCCGCGCGCGCGCGGCGCTGGCGATGGCCGGTGATGGCGAAGCGGTGCGCCTCGTCGCGGATGTGCTGGATGAGATGCAGCGCCTTCGAACCGGCCGGGAGGATGGACGGCTGGCGGTCGTGGCTCAGGATCAGGGTCTCCATGCCGGGACGGCGGCTTTCGCCCTTCGCAACGCCGATCACCGTCACGCCCTCGACCTGCAATTCCTCCAGCACCTCCAATGCCTGCCGGACCTGCCCCTTGCCGCCGTCGATGAACAGGATGTCGGGCAGACGGCCCTCGCCCTCCTTCAGGCGCGTGTAGCGGCGCATCAGCGCCTGGCGCATCGCCGCGTAATCGTCGCCGGGTTCGATGCCTTCGATGTTGAAGCGGCGGTAGTCGGACTTGACCGGCCCTTCCTGGTCGAACACGACGCAGGAGGCGACGGTGAGTTCGCCTCCTGTGTGGCTGATGTCGAAACACTCCATGCGCTCGGGCAGATCGTCGAGGCCGAGTTCGTCCTGCAATGCCTCCAGGCGTTCGCGCTGACCGGACTGCGAGGCCAGCCGCGTGCGCAACGCGAGTTCCGCGTTGGAACGTGCCATTGCCAGCCAGCGCGCACGATCGCCGCGCACGCTCCAGGACAACTGCACCTTCTGTCCGCGCTTCAGCGACAGCGCCTCGGCCAGCGTCGCCGCGTCCTCGGGTTCGCGACTCAGGATGATCTCCGGCGGCGGCTCGCGTTCCAGATAGTACTGGCCGAGGAAGGCATCGAGCAGCGCCGGCAGGTCGGTGTCGGGCGGTATGCGCGGGAACAGCGCCTTGTTGCCGAGATTGCGACCGCCGCGAATGAAGAATACCTGTACGCAGGCCGTCCCGGATTCGATGTGCGCGGCCACCACGTCGACGTCGCCGCCCTCGCCGCTCACATACTGGCGCTGCGAGATCTGGCGCAGGCGTTCGATCTGGTCGCGCAATACGGCCGCGCGTTCGTAATCGAGCCGCCCGGCCGCCTGTTCCATCGCCTGCACGAGTTCGCCGATGACGACGTCGCTGCGACCTTCGAGAAACTGCACCGCGTGGCGCACGTCGCCGGCGTAGTCCTGTTCGTTGATGTAGTCGACGCAGGGCGCGGTGCAGCGCTTGATCTGATATTGCAGACAGGGCCGCGTGCGATGGGCGAAGAAACCATTCTCGCAGGGCCGCAGACGAAACAGCTTTTGCAGGAGATTCAGTGTCTCGTGCACCGCGCCGGCGGACGGATACGGACCGAAATAACGTCCCTTCTCGCGCCGCGCGCCGCGATGGTAGGCAAGACGCGGAAAGCGGTCGCCGGAGACGAGGATGTAGGGATAACTCTTGTCGTCGCGCAACGAGATGTTGTAGCGCGGGCGGTGCGCCTTGATGAGGTTGTTTTCGAGGATCAGCGCCTCGGCCTCGGTGGTCGTGGCCATGACCTCGATGGCGCGGATCTGGCGCACCATGGAGAAGATGCGCGGATTGGCGACGTTGCTCCGGAAATAGCTCGCGACGCGTTTCTTCAGGTCCTTCGCCTTGCCGACGTAGAGCACCACTTCATCGTCGCCCAGCATGCGGTACACGCCGGGGCGATGCGTCAGCGTCCTGAGGAACGCCTTGTGGTCGAAGACCGCTTCGCTCACGACAGCAGGGCTCGCGCGCGGGCGAACACCTCATCGAACATTGCCGGCGTCAGGCGCCGGGTCTGGGTGTTGTAGCGGCTGCAATGATAAGAGTCGAGCAGATGCCGGTCGTCGAGACGGTGTTCGGCGCCGTGCGCGAAACGGTATTGCGTGAGCTTGAGGCCGAGTGCGCGCAGCACGGCATTGTGGGCGATGGTGCCGAGCGCAAGAATCACCGCGTCGTCTGGCAGCATCGCGATTTCCTTGGCGAGAAAGTGGTTGCAGGCGGTGATTTCGAGCGGCAGCGGCTTGTTCTCGGGCGGCAGACACTTGACCGCATTGGTGATGCGCACATCACGAAGTTGCAGCCCGTCGTCACGCGACCGCGACTCCGGCGAGGTGGAAAAGCCGTGCCGGTGCAACGTCTCGTACAGCAGGATGCCGGCATGATCGCCCGTGAACGGGCGCCCGCTCGCATTGGCACCGTGCATGCCGGGCGCGAGCCCGACGATCAGCAGGCGCGCGCCGGCATCGCCGAAGGGCGCCACCGGTCGGCAGTGATAATCCGGGTGCTGGGCCTTCACGCGGTCCAGGAAACCGCTCAGACGCGGACAGCGACGGCAATCGGGATCGAACACTCGGAGGTCACTCTTGCGGGTCGGTTCAACGGCATCGGTGGTGTAGCATGATGGGTCGTTCATGGGAGGTCTCCTTGACATGCGCAGGCAGTCCGTTGCGATCATCGACCATGGCGATGACCCCGATGCCTTGCAGGCGCTGCTTGAGCGCGCGCGGCATGCGGCCTGCGGCATTATATCCCGCCATGGCTGCACCCATACTGCGATCGATCCGGCGATCGCCTGTCCGGTACGCGTGATCGCGGAAAACCGGAAGTGCGTGTCGTCGTCGGTGGACGCGAAAGAACGCGCCTGCCTCGAACCTTCGGCCGAAATCCTGCAACGCAGCCTGCGCGAAATGCGGGAGGCACCGTGACGCAATCGTTTCGCATCCGCGAGGCGCGCTGGCCGGACGAACTGCCGCTGCTGCGGCAGGTGCGCGAAGCGGTGTTCGTGATCGAACAGGGCGTGCCGCTGGAAATGGAATGGGACGAGATGGACTCCGTGAGCACGCATCTGCTGGCCGTCGATCTGAATGGCGTCGCGATCGGCACTGCGCGACTGCTGCCGGACGGCCACATCGGACGCCTCGCCGTGCTTGGCGAATGGCGCCGCCACGGCGTCGGCCGTGCATTGCTGGATACGGCGATCGCACTTGCAAACGCACGCGGCCTCGCTAAAGTCATGCTGAACGCCCAGACGCAGGCGCTGGCCTTCTACGAGCGCGCGGGCTTTCACGTCAGCGGCCCGGAATTCATGGAGGCCGGCATCCCCCACATCGCCATGGAGAAACGGTTGGCGCCATGAGTCCGCAGACCCTGGAACAACGCCTGGCCCGCAAGAAACTCGGCGAGCACCGCACGCAGATCCTGCTGCACGACCGCGACGACAACCGTCTGGTCGCCGCCGCACTGGCGACCCAGGCGCGGCGCAGCCTGTACATCGCGAGCTGGGACCTCGATCCCTACGTCTACGATCAGCCCGATTTCGTGCAGTCGGTATCCGCGCTCGCGCGCAGCAGCCGTTACGCCGACGTGCGCATCCTGATCCGCGACAACGGCATCATCCTCAAGCAGGGCCACGGCCTGGTGCGCCTGTACCAGCGCATTCCGAGCCGCGTGCAATTGCGCAGGCAGGTCGAGGACATGGAGCCGATGACCGAGGCGTTTCTGGTCGCCGATCAGGACGGTTATCTGCACCGCAGGCTGGCCGACCGCTACGACGGCGAGGCACGCTTCCACGCCCTGCGCCGCGCGCGCGAACTGGTAACCCTTTTCAAGCAGGCCTGGGAACAGAGCCTGCCCGATCCGAGTCTGAGAAGACTGACATGAAACGTTTGCTCGCCCTTCTGCTGCCGTTCCTGCTCGCCGTGTGCGCCGCCACGGCGATCGCCGACGACATCCACGTACTGGAGCTGCGCCATCGGCCGGCCGAACAGGTGATGCCGCTGGTGCGCCCGCTGCTCAAGCCCGAGCACGGCCTGTCCGGCACCGGTTTCCGCCTGCTGCTGCGCGCCGACCAGCAGACGGTCGAGTCGGTGCGCGCCGCACTGATCGAGATCGACCGGCCCGCGCGCAGCCTGATCATCCACATGCGCCGCGCCAGCGAGGGCGGCGTCACACGCGATGGCGCTTCGATCTCCGGCCACATCGAAGGCACGGTGATCTTCGGCGACGCCCGGCATGCACCCTCGTATGGCGGCAGCGGCAGCAGCATCGACGCCCGCATCGACAGCCGGCGCCGCAGCACCTCCGGCAACGCGATCCACAGCCTGCGCATGGTCGAAGGCCAGCGCGCCTTCATCCGCAGCGGCCAGACGGTCGCCTACCCGACCAGCAGCGTGTTCCTGCTGCCGTCCGGACCGGTCGCGAGCGGCGGCATCGACTACAAGGAGGTCGGCAGCGGCTTCGCCGTGCTGCCATGGATCACCGACGACGGCGTGCTGCTGGAAATCGAGCCGGTGCACGAAACCCTGCGCCCGCGCGGCGACGGCAGCACCGACGTGCAGCGCATGAGCACCACCGTGCGCGTGCGCTTCGGCGAATGGGTGTCGTTAGGCGGCGTGCGGGAAGACGCCCGGACCGACGACCTCGGACTGACGCGCAGCCACCGCACCCGGCGCGCCGAGACGAGCGACGTGCAGGTGATGGTCGAACCGGCCGACTGACGTCGACACCCTCCGAACTCGACGTAGCCCGGATGAAGCACAGCGGAATCCGGGAAGATATGCGTCGAATCGCCTCACTCGATCACCCGCAACACCACCTGATCGTAACGTCCTGTCTCGTCCATCGCCGTCACCTCGTAACGGCCCGGCTCGCCGAAGCGGCGCAGGAAGGCCTCGCGCGGACCCGCGCGTTTTTCCATGCGGCCGTTGACCATCCAGTACACGTCACCATCGCCGCCGACGACGCGCAGCGTGACGAGCGGCGGGCGTCCGTCGGCGCCCGCGCGCCGCAGCACGCTGTTGTTCGAGACACCGACGATGGAGAGTTGCGCGCCCTGCCCGGCGGGCGGCGCCGGGCAACTGCGATCGACCGGCGGCAGACGGCCCTTCGCGCGCAATTCGGGCGACAACCACGGTTCCACCGCCGCCGGCCACAACGCGATCTCGCGCGCTTCGCGCCGTTTGACGCGGCATTGCGCATCGACGCGCCGACCGGTCGCGGGATTCACCCATAACCGTTGCAGGCCGCCGGCCGTGCCGCGCAGCCGATCCGGCAACGTCGGTGGTGCCGTGCCGTTCAGCAGCCAGGCGGTGCGGCGTTGATGACACAGATCCTCGCGCGCCGCGTCCACCGGCGTACCGAGCGGCCAGCAGATGACGGCCGGTTCGACGCTCGCCGGCCGTGCGGGACGATCGGCGAACGGCGCACGTCCCGGCAGGCCGTCGACGATCTCGAACAACAACGGCGCGGCGGTGACGGCGCCGTAATGCCCCGGCAGCGGCGTGCCGTCGGGTCGTCCGACCCAGACGCCGATGCTGTAGCGGTCGGTGACGCCGACGGCCCAGGCGTCGCGGTAGCCGTAGCTGGTGCCCGTCTTCCACGCGACCTGACGCGAACCGGCGAGCAGCATGTCGGGCGAAGTGCCGGGACGCGGCTGACTCTCCAGCATGTCGCGCACGATCCAGGCCGCGCCCTCGCCCATCATGCGCCGCTCGATCAGCGGGTCGTCGGTGACGAAGCGCAAGCCGCCGGTCATGCCGCCGCGGGCGAGCGCGCCGTAGGACTCGACCAGATTTTCCAGCGTGGTGCCGACACCGCCGAGGATCATGGAAAGATTGGGCGCACCGCCGTCCGGCAGTTGCAGGCGCAGGCCGCCGTTGCGCGCGATGGCGACGAAGCGTTCCGGCGTCAGCCGATCGAGCACGTCCACGGCCGGCACGTTGAGCGAACGTTGCAAGGCCTCGCGCACGCTCACGGGGCCGTGGAAGCCGCCCTCGAAGTTGCCCGGCCGATAGCCGCCGAAGGCCTGCGGCGCATCGACCAGCAGGCTTTCGGAATGAATCAGTCCATCGTCGAGCGCGATCGCATAGAGAAACGGCTTGAGCGTGGAACCCGGCGAGCGCAACGCGCGCACCATGTCGACGTGACCGAAACGGCTGTCATCATTGAAATCGACCGAGCCCGCATAGGCGCGCACGAACAGCGTGTCGTTCTCCACCACCAGCACCGCGGCCGAGGTCCGTTCCGGCCACTGCGCGAGCCGTGCCAGCAGACGCTGTTCGATCGACCATTGCAGGCCGGCATCGAGGGTCGTGCGCAGACGGCCGGTTTCCAGCGCGCGCGTCTTGAGCCGTTGCGCCAGCAGCGGCGCCAGCAGCGGCTGCGCATCGAAACGCCGACCGACGCGCTCCATGCGTGCGTCGGCGACGGTCTCCGCATCCCACACGCCCAGTTTCTGCATGCGGTCCAGCACCTTGTCGCGCGCCGCCTGTGCGCGTTCCGGGTGACGATCCGGTCGCAGCCGCGACGGCGCCTGCGGCAACACCGCGAGCAGCGCCGCCTCGGCATGGCTCAGACTTGCCGCCGGCTTGCCGAGCCAGGCGAAACTCGCCGCCTGCACACCCTCCAGCGGCCCGCCGAAGGGCGCGAGATTGAGATACAGCGTGAGGATCGCGTCCTTGTCGAGATGCCATTCGAGTTGCAGCGCACGGAACATCTGCCACGACTTGCCGCCGATGCTGCGCTCATGTGCATCCAGAATGCGCGCCACCTGCATGGTCAACGTCGAACCGCCGGACACGACGCGGCCTGCGCGCAGCCACTGCCAGGCCGCGCGCACCAGCGCCAGCGGATTCACACCAGGATGATGACGGAACCAGCGGTCCTCGTAGTTGAGCAGGGCCTCGACGTACAACGGCGACACCTCGGCCAACGTCACCGGATAACGCCACACACCCTCCTCGTCCGCGAATGCGCGCAGCGGCGTGCCGTCCTCCGCCAGCACCAGTGCGCTGAAACGCCCACGCTCGACCGCCGACGGCAACGGAAACAACCAGTCGGCGAGCAGGAAGGACAGAAACAGCGCGACGAAAGCGAACAGCAGGCAGCGCAGACGCGATGCCGGTAACGACCTCATGAGCGCATCGGCGCGGGGAAGGCCCGTGAATGACGGCGAATGGCCGCCACCTCCTTCTCCGGCAGCCCCAGGGAACGCAGGAATGCCGCGTGTGAGGCAGGATCGTCATTCTCGAATGCGGCGTGCCACTGCCACATGTCGTGATCGTCGAAACCCGATTGCCGAAGCAACGCCACCCACTGCGCCTTGTCGCGCGGCGGTCGGCCCTCCTGAAATGCGGGTTGCGCGAGCAGTGTGGCGAGCCGCTGCTGCCGTGCACGCAGACCGGCCACCTCGTCATTCAGGTGTAGCAGATGCCGTTCCAGGATGCGTGCGCTGGCACCGCCCTCCTGCCGCAACATCAGCTCAATCGTCGCGAGCGACAGGCCCGCCTCGCGGAAACGGCGGATCGTTTCGAGACGCGCGATCTCGGCCTCGCCGTACAGCCGGTAGCCGGCAGTGCTCCGACACGCGGGCCGCAGCAATCCGATGGCCTCGTAATACAGCAGCGAGGCCCGGGCGAGACCGACCTTGCGAGCGAGACGTCCCAGGGTCAGGTGTTTCATCGTGGCAAGGGTCTCCGGTCCGGATCGAGAAATCGCCGCCGCGCCTGCGCGAGCGCCAGCCGTTCGGGCGAATAATATTGCGCGAGAAGGCCGGCCGCATCATCCCGCAAGGCCGGATTTCCCGCCAGGAACGCAGTCCAGCTCAAACCGGGATCGGCTGCGCCACCATGCGCCATCAGGCGCATGAGCGCCTCGGAGAGCGTGCGGTGGTACTTGTCCGGCGCGCCAAGATGCTCCGCGAACCGTGCAATGCCGTCACAGGTGCGCTCGATCGCATCTTCCAGGGCATGGCGCTGCAAATGGACCCAGGCAATGCGCAGATGGCTGCGGTGATCGAAACCCTCGGGCGGCAGGCTGCATGCAAGGAAGGCGTCGAGAAACTCGTCGTCGGACATTGTGGACAGATCGTGCATGGCAGGTCTCCTTGAGGTATGTGGGTGGAGACCGTCAGCATGCGGGTGACTAGAACCGTCGGGTCAAGGGCTCACAACCCGGGGAGGATGTAGCGGCCCGACGGGCCGACAGAGCAGAGTCGTGCGGTAAACCGGCCGGAGCCGGCCGGAAAAAATGGCGTCCCCATGGGGATTACTCCGGGCATCCTGCCCTCCGCCCTTCGGGCCGCCGCTGTCGCAGCGTTCAAAATCGCTCCCGGCGATTTTGTCGAACCCACTGGGGTTCTCACCCCATGGGATCGG
>JAQVJI010000109.1 GCA_028695255.1 Chromatiales bacterium
TCGGCAACCTGCAACTGGAATACGCCTTCGTGGCGCTCAAATATCCGTTCGTGCAGAACGGCAGCATCAACCCGTGGGAGAACACGCTGTTTCCGGAACGGCTGCGTGCGGCGGTGGCCGAGATCGGCGCCGACCCGGCGCAATGGGACATGCAGTCCTACATCCGCGAGGACAACTGGAGCGCCGCCTATGCGCAGCGCCCCGGCAGCCCGCTCGACTGGGATCCGGGCGTGAATCACCCGCTGCGCCTGCTGCCGGGTCTCGATCCGGCCGATCTGCCGGCGGACGCCGACGGCTTCGTGCGCAGCGACCAGGCAGTCAACGGCCATTTCCAGGACGGCGCGGGCTGGATCACCGGCTGGCGCGCCGTCAATTTCATGCCCTACGGCATCTTCACGCCGCACGCAGGCAGCGTGTCCGGCATCTACATCCGTCTGCCGGCGGCGTTCATGCGCGATGCCGGCGGCAGTTTCGATCTCACGATCTACCGCGCGAATCTCGACCTGGTGGAACGCGCCGTGCAGGGACGCCTGGAGACCGGCGACCCGGCCGTCTATCACGGTGCGGCCGGCGCGTTCCCGGTCGAACGCGGGCTGTATCCGGTCGGCACCGAGTTCGCGCATCCGCTGCATTACGTGGACGTGGCGGCCGACGGGCGCGACGCGACGGTCAGCCCCTTCCCGGGCACGCGCGCACGGCGCGTCAAGGAAGTGCGCTACATGTACAAGTACAAGCCCTTCTATCCGGACCTCGTGCCGCCCGGCAACAAGTCGGAGGATGCACCGATCCGCGTGAGCCGCAGCGAGGGCTGGGTCGACAACGGCGCCGGCTGGTATCTCGGCGGCTACATCGAGGACCGTGACGGCGCGCTGCGTCCGCAGACGCCGAACGAACTGACCCAGTGCGTGGGCTGCCACAGCGGCACGGTGCTCCAGTCCGAGGTCGGCTATGCCGACTTTTCCTCCGGCACCGGCAACACCATCGACAGCACCTGGTCGTTCCCGCGCAAGTTCGGCGGCGACGCCGGCTGGATGGAGATGAACTACCTCGACTATCGGGCGTTTGCGCAGGCGGCCGCCTCGGCCACGCCGGGCCGCGCCGGCATGGGCGATCCGAAGAACCGCTTCGAGGACCGCGGCGAGTTCCGCTTCTTCCTCGAACACGTGGTCGGCGCGAGCCTGTACGGCGACATGCCGGCAGCGATGGAGCGACACATGGCCGCGACCATCCGCGGCGACCGCGGCTACACGGGCGACTGGCCGGTGCTCGACACGACGAGCGCCGAGGCGTTGCGTGACAGCCAGCAGCTCCGGTTGTCGCTGATGCGCGAGATGACGGCGAAGCGCGAGCACCTCGACAGCGACGGCACGATCCACGGCGCGCTGCTGTATCCACCGCGCGAGGACGCACTGGCCGGCGCCGCACGCTACCGGCAGGTGGTGGTCACGCAACGCTACGATTTCGGCAAGGACGTGTTCGATACGACGCCGTTCACCTACCGCTACCACCGTACGGCCGACACCGCATTCGACCACCAGGACGGCACGTCGTATCAATATGGCGAGATCATCACCGACCGGCCGATCGACGGCGATCAGACCAGCCTCACCCATGGCTACGGCGTCGGCGAAACGCTCATCGACGACACGCTGGACTTCGACCAGGGCGGCAACTACCACCCCGACTACGTGCCGCTGCTCACCTATCCGCTCACGACGGAATAGGAAAGCGATTGTTATTGATCCGGCGACAAAATGTTTGAACAAGCGTATGGCATCAAGGATTGGATCCGTGACCTCCAGCCTGCGCCATTGTCGCCGGATCAATAACAAACAAACGTATTGATTGGATATTGAAGCGGCGATCACTGCTCCGACAGCGGCTCCGCGAGTCAAATCTCGTGTCGTTCGCGTGAAGACATATTGTCGCCGCTTCAATATCATCCGGGATTCCGCCAACAGGGAATCCCGGATGCCGCCCGACCCGCTACTCTCCGAACCGCTGACCCGCCTGCGCGGCGTCGGTCCGGCGCTGGCCGGGCGGCTGGAGCGCATCGGCCTCGCCACCGTCGGCGACCTGCTGTTCCATCTGCCGCTGCGTTATCAGGACCGCACGCGTCTGGTGCCGCTCGGCGCACTGCGTCCCGGCGACGAGGCGCTGGTCGAGGGCGAGATCGAACACGCCGAGGTGCAGTTGCGCGGTCGTCGTGCACTGCTGGTGCGCGTCGCCGACGGCACGGGTGCAATCACGCTGCGCTTCTTTCACTTCAACGCCACGCAGCGCGAAGGACTGACGCGCGGCACGCGCCTGCGCCTGTTCGGCGAGGCGCGCCTGGGGCCGCTCGGCATCGAGATGATCCACCCCGAATACCAGCGTCTGACCGCTGCGGGCGAACCGGTACAGGCACATCTGACGGCCTTCTATCCCGCCACCGAGGGCGTGTCGCAGGCGACGCTCCGGCGACTCAGCGACACCGCGCTGGCGCGGCTCGATCAGCTGCAGGGCGGCCTGCCGGACGAGGTCTGTAGCGAATACGGGCTCATGCCGCTCGCCGATGCGCTGTGCTACGTGCACCGTCCGCCGCCCGACGCCGATCTCGCGCTGCTCGCCGACGGGCGCCATCCCTGCCAGCGCCGGCTCGCACTGGAAGAACTCGTCGCGCATCAACTGAGCCTGCTGCGTCTGCGCGCGCGCACGGCGACGCTGCCGGCACCGGCGCTCGACGTGGCGGGCGACCTGTATCGCCGGCTGTGCGCGAACCTGTCGTTCCCGCTCACGCGGGCGCAGCAGCGCGTGATCGGCGAGATCGCGGACGACCTGCGACGCGCCCATCCGATGCTGCGGCTGGTGCAGGGCGACGTCGGTTCCGGCAAGACGCTGGTGGCCGTGGCGGCCTGTCTGTACGCAGTCGAGGCCGGTTTTCAGGCCGCGATCATGGCGCCGACCGAGATCCTCGCGGAGCAGCACGCGCGCAACGTCTCGACGCTGCTCGAACCGCTCGGCATCGCGGTCGCCTGGCTGTCCGGACGCCAGACCGCGAAACCGCGACGCGAGGCGCTGCATCACATCGAGCGCGGCACGGCGCGCGTCGTGGTCGGCACGCATGCGCTGTTCCAGGAAGACGTGCGCTTCGACGATCTCGCGCTGGTGGTGATCGACGAACAGCACCGCTTCGGCGTGCATCAGCGTCTGGCGCTGCGCGAGAAGGGCGCGCGCGACGGTCGTCATCCGCACCAGCTCATCATGACCGCGACGCCGATCCCGCGCACGCTGGCAATGACCGCCTATGCGGATCTCGACTACTCCGTGATCGACGAACTGCCGCCGGGCCGCACGCCGGTGAAGACCGTGGCGCTGCCGGAATCCCGGCGCGGCGAGGTGGTCGAGGGCATTCACCGCGTCTGCCGCGAGGGCCGGCAGGCCTATTGGGTATGCACGCTGATCGAGGAGTCCGAGGCGCTGCAATGCCAAGCCGCCGAGGACAGCCACGCCGCACTCGCCGCCGCACTGCCGGACCTGAACATCGCGCTGGTGCACGGCCGCATGAAGCCGAAGGAGAAGGAGGCGGTGATGGCGGCCTTCAAGGCCGGCGCCGTGAATCTACTGGTCGCCACCACCGTGATCGAGGTCGGCGTCGACGTGCCCAACGCCTCACTGATGGTGATCGAAAACGCCGAACGGCTCGGACTCGCGCAACTGCATCAGTTGCGCGGACGCGTCGGACGCGGCGCGGCCGAGAGTTCCTGTGTCCTGCTCTACCGCCCGCCGCTCACCGACACCGCACGCCGCCGGCTCGATGCCCTGCGCGCCACCACCGACGGCTTCGAGATCGCGCGCATCGACCTCGAACTGCGCGGCCCCGGCGAGGTGCTCGGCACGCGCCAGACCGGCGACATGCAGTTCCGCATCGCCGATCTCGTGCGCGATCAGGATCTGTTGCCACAGGTGCAGGCCATCGCCGGGCGCGTCGGCGCCGCCCATCCCGAGCACGCCGAATCGCTCATCGCACGCTGGATCGGCGCCGGGCTGCGCTATGGGCAGGTGGGTTAGGCCCTGAACGTGGGTTTAAGACCATCACCACTTCCAGCCAACCGTTCTTCAGACTGAACGAAGGGATCGTGCCCCTTGGGACCGCCCTGGACTGGCCTGCGGAGGCCGGGTGAATGGGCCATGGATGGCCCATTCAGTTCCGCCGCGACAGGACGTCGCGTCGGAACGGCCCGGCCGGAGCAGGTCAGGCCAGGGCTTGCCCGCAAGGGCGGTCCCGTGGGGTGTCCTTTCTTTGGTGACTTTCTTTGGACAAGCAAAGAAAGTCTCTCGCCCGGCCTCGTCGAACCGTCCTCGAAGTTCACGCCGCAACAGCCGGGCGAAAAGGCGCACCGCCGATGGTCGGGCCGTGCCGGAATCGGGAGCGTAGGTATGGCGGATGGCGCCTGTAAAGTTTTCCGGCACGCGGCCGATACAGTCTGCGGATGTCTACGTGAGGACCACGGCCATGAAGATCACACACCCCGCCGCAGAACCCAATCCGCAGGCGACCCGCAAGGAAAAACCACCCACCCACGGCCAGGCCGTCGCCGAGGTCGCCACCGACAAGGGCGACGAAACCGGCCACGGCCAGCGCGTGGCGGAAACCGCCCGCAGCCAAGCCGAGACCCGGAAACAGGACCATAACCGTGCCATCCTGGAATCCTCCATGGAGGCGACCCTCAGCACCGGCAACGAGTCGCTGGCGCTGCTGCTCAAGAGCGCGATCGAGCACGTCAACGAACTGCTCGAACCCGAACTCGGGCCCAATGCCATCCAGGAAGCCTACGACTCGGGGCTGGACGTCTCGCCCGAAGCCACCGCCGGGCGCATCGTGTCCATGAGCACCGCCTTCTTCGAGCGCTACCACGAACAGCACCCCGACAAGGATCTGGAGACGGCACTCAACGACTTCGTCGAACTCATCGGCGGCGGCATCGACCAGGGTTTCGCCGAGGCGCGCGAAATCCTCGGCGGCCTCAAGGTGCTGGAAGGCGACATCGCCACCAACATCGACAAGACCTACGATCTGGTGCAGCAAGGCCTCAAGGCCTTCGTCGACAGCTACCTGCAACCGGCCGCGGACGAAAGCGAGGCCTGATCCGGCCACTCGGCACTGTCACGTCGGTCCGAGCCCGGCTCGTACCGACGCCACGGATCAACCGGCCTTCTGTTCAGACCCGAGGTCCGCCGGGCGCATGCCGGCGTCGATGGCCCTTCCCTGGCGCGCGATGATCCCCGGCAGGGCCTCGACGTCTTCGAGTGACGTGCGGAAGTTGACGATGCAGGTGCGCAGCAGATATCTGCCGCCGACGAGCGCGTTCGAGAGAAAGGCCTCGCCTCCCTGTTGCAGACGCCCCAGCAGCGCCTCGTTGAGCCGGTTCAGATAGGCCTCGGCCGCGGTCGATCCGGGCTCGACGCCGACCGGTACGTAACGGAAGGTCGCGATGCTCAGGTTGCAGGTGAAGGCCTGAAATTCCGGGTGTGCCTGGACCAGACGGAACAGATGCGCGGTAAGCCGGATGTCGTCCGCGATCATGCGCGCAAAGCCCTGTCTGCCCACCTGACGCAGCATCAGCCACACCTTGAGCGCGCGGAAGCCGCGCGAATTCTGCGGCCCGTAGGCGTAATAGTTGATGCCGTTCTCGCGCGTCGCCTCGTCGAACTTGTAGTACGACGGGTGATAGCTGAAGGTGTCGACGAGATCGCGTGGATTGCGCACCAGCGCGCAGCCGGCCTCCAGCGGCGAATACAGCCACTTGTGCGGATCGATGGCGACGGAATCGGCGAGTGCGAGACCCGCCAGATCGGGCGGCGCATCAGGCTGACCGGCGGCGAGGCCGCCATAGGCCGCATCGACGTGGAACCACAGATCGTGTTCGCGGCAGATCTGCGCCAGTTCCGGCAGCGCGTCGACGGCACCGACGCCGGTCGAGCCCGCAGTACCGATCACCAGAAACGGCCGGTCGCCGGCCGCCTCGTCACTCCGGATCTGCGCGCGCAGGGCGGCGACATCCATGCGCATCTGTTCGTCGGTCGGTATCCAGCGGATGCCGTCGGTGCCGATGCCGTAGTGGTCCGCGGCCTTCTCGACCCAGGTATGCGTCTCGGCCGAGCAATACACCCGCGGCCGGCCCGCCGTGACACCGACGCCCTGCGCCCGCACGCCGGCGCCGAGCCGGCTGCGACGCGCGGCCAGGAAGCCGACCGAATTCGCCGTGTTGCCGCCGCTCACGAACAGGCCGCCGCAGTCGGGCGCATAGCCGATCATCTCCGCCATCCAGCGCACCGCCAGCGCCTCGATCTCGGACGCCGCCGGTGACAGGTTCCAGGCGCCGACGTTCGGGTTCACCGCCGCCGCGAGCAGGTCCGCCAGCGCGCCGATCGGCGCCGCCGAGGAGGTGATGTAGCCGAAAAAGCGCGGATGCCCGATGTGCAGCGAATGATCGAACAACAGCCCGGCCGTCTCGTTCAGCAGGGTCCGCGCGGGCGTCGCCTGCTCGGGCAGGGCCGACGTGCCGAGTACCGAGCGCACCTGCTCGGGCGTCTCGCCGGGCGTGACCGGGCGCTCGCGCAGCGAACCCAGAAACGAGGCGATGAGGTCGACCAGCTCATGTCCCGCGGCGCGGAATTCCTCCGGCGACATCTCCAGCGGCGCGATGCGGTGGCGGAGGCGTTCGAGATCGTCGTGGGTCGGCATGGTCGGGGGCCTGTTCGATGGCGGAGTGCGGCCGGCATCTTATTGAAGCGGCGACGGAATGTCTTCACGCGAATGCATCAGGACCTGACCGGCGAAACCACGGCCGGAGCGGTCATCGCCGCTTCAATAACCCAAGATACGCTTGTTTGTCATTGATCCGGCGCCAAAATGTTTGAGCGAACGCGTGGGCCCAAGGGCGGGGTTCGTGGCGTCCAGCCTGTGCCGCTGTCGCCGGATCAATGATCCGGATGACCCCCGCTACGAAGGTCGGTGCGTCCCCGGCGCCAACCCCTCCGCACAGGCACGCAACAACATGCGTCGCAGACATTGCCGCGACTCGCAATCCAGGCAACGCAGGTCGGCGGCGCACAGTGCGCTGTCGCGCAGGAGGGCGAGCAACCGACCCGCATCGATCTCCACCCGCAGCACCGCCCGGGCGTCTTCGGCATCGGGCTGCATGGCGCCGTACCCGACCGCGCCTCAGGCGCAGCGTTCGGCCCGCGACCGGTCGTGCCAGCCCTCGGGCGCCAGCGCCTCCAGCAGCAGACACCAGATCTCGCCGCCACCACCGGTGCCGGTCGCCGGCCCCGTGATGGTCAGCGCCTCGCGCGGGTCGGCGCAGCTCAGTTCCAGGCTCAGACTGCGCGACCCCTCCCCGAGCCGGCTCACCGCGCGGGCGCCGGCCAGACGGTCCAGGTCGATGCACAGGGAACTGTCCGGCCCCTCGACGTGCAGACAGCGATCGCGCTGCCGGCAACGCACGCAGGCCGCGCGAATCGCCACCGTGCTCGCGCCCTGCCGGACGCCGATTTCCACCGGCAGCGCCTGATCGTCCAGAAAGCCGAACAGCGTCGGCAGGTCCTCCAGGCTCACCGGCCAACTCGCGCGCACCGGCGCAACCACCACGGACGCGGCCATGTCAGCCCCTCCCTTCACGACGCCGACGGCAATTGGCACAGCCGCCATTGCAGGCCTTCGCCTCCGCAGCCTTCGGCGCGGTCGGCACGAGCGGTTCACGGACGACGGGAATGATCGACTTGAAAACGGGCTTGGTGGTGCAGGACATGACGGTTCTCCTCGATAGGAATAAGGGTGAAACCGTTCCTGCTGGCTGGAATGCGAGCGGGGTATCCGACGGACGACTTCGGGCTGGCGGACGGTTGATGAGAATTATTCTCATCTGAGTGGCGGGGTGTCAAGCACCGTCCGTCGGACGTCGCGCACAGCAACGAGGCACCATCGTGAACACAGGTGGAGAGACCACAACTATGGTTGGGGACCGCCGAGGCCGCTCTCAAGGACACATGACCGCTGGTCAACCCGTCTCCCCACGCGCCAGCACCGCCGCATAGAACCCGTCCGTGCCGTGGCGGTGCGGCAGCAGGCGCAGATCGGTCTCGGTGGGCGGCCAGTCGATGCCGGCCTCGCGCAGGCTGTCGGCCACCGGCATGCGGCGGAATTCGGGGTGACGGGCGAGGAAGGCGTCGATCTGGGCGGCGTTTTCGGCGTCGAGCAGGGAGCAGGTGGCGTAGACCAATCGGCCGCCGGGTTTGACGAGTCTGGCGGCGGCGTCGAGGAGCGCGGCCTGGGTGCGCAAGAGTTGGTCGAGTTCGAGCGCGCGCCATTTGATGTCGGGGTTGCGGCGCAGCGTGCCGGTGCCGGAGCAGGGCGCGTCGACGAGCACGCGGTCGAAGCCGCCGCGCAGGCGCTTGAGCTTGGCATCGTTCTCGTCGCGGATGGGCGTCAGGCGCACGTTGGACAGACCGGCGCGGGCCAGGCGTGGCTTGAGCTGGTCGAGGCGGCGCGCGGACACGTCGCAGGCGACGATCGCGCCACGGCCCTGCATGAGCGCGCCGAGGTGCAGGGTCTTGCCGCCGGCGCCGGCGCAGAGATCGAGCACGCGCTCGCCGGGCTGCGGAGCGGTGAGCAGGCCGATGAGCTGACTGCCTTCGTCCTGCACCTCGAACAGGCCTTCGCGGAAGGCCGGCAGATTGAACAGCGGCGCGCGGTCCTCGCGCCGGAGGCCCTGCGGCGACCAGGGCGTGGGCACGGCGGGATGGCCGCTCGCGGCGAGCACGCCGGCCAGCGCCTCGCGCGTGGTCTTGAGGGGATTGACCCGCAGATCGACCGGCGCCGGGCGGTTGAGGGCATCCGCCAGCGCCGCAGCCTCGCTCTCGCCGAACTGCTGCGACAGGGCATCGGCGAGCCAGTCCGGCAGGCTCGCGCGGTCGGCGAAGGGGGCATCGGCGGGCAGGCCTTCGTTCACGGCATGCGCGATTGCGCGGGCGTCGCCCGTGAAGCCGAAGCGCGTGAGCGTGTCGGAATCGACAAGACCGAGTTCGAGCCACGCCGCGGCAGCGAGCGCGGCGGCGGCGTCGCTGCCTGCCAGACGAGCCAGCCGGCGCCGGTGGCGCAGGACGTGATAGACCGTCTCCGCCACCAGCCC
>JAQVJI010000110.1:0-7063 GCA_028695255.1 Chromatiales bacterium
GATCGTCAAGGCGGTGTGGGACATCGCGCGCGGCGCGATCATGGAACTGCTCGACCACGCGCCCTCGGCCGACGTCGTCGCACAGGTCGAAAACATCATCGACCATGTGCCGGACGTGCGCTTCGTGCACGACGTGCGCGTGCGCAGCGTCGCCGGCATGCTGTACGTCTCCTGCACCATCGAGGTCGACGGGCGCCTCAGCATCGATGACGGCGCGCGCATCGCCGACGAGGTCGAGAACACGCTGATCGAGAATCTCGAAGGCATCGCCAACGTGCTGATCCAGGTGCGCCCGGCCGGCAGCTTCGCGGCCAGGGTCCTCGCGACCGGGCTCGAGAACGTCACCGACGAGGACTTGGTGTAGGAGCGCAGGCAGGCGCGACGGCGAGGTTTCGACGCCGTGCCTCCCCGTCGCGGCCGCCGCTCCCACCTGCTGACGGTACGCTGTCAGCAGCGCGTTGCGATACTGCGGCATTTCCTGACGAGAGGGACCATGCCATGAACGATCCGACCGAAAACCGCTGCCCCTGGTGCCTGGGCTTTCCCGAATACGTGCGCTACCACGACGAGGAATGGGGCGTACCGTCCTTCGACGACGTGCATCTGTTCGAAATGCTCATCCTCGAAGGCGCGCAGGCCGGCCTTTCGTGGGCGACGATCCTGAAGAAACGCGAGCACTACCGCAAGGTCTTCGACGGTTTCGACGCCGCGAAGATCGCGCGCTATACGCCCAGGCGCATCGATCGCCTGCTGGCCGACCCCGGCATCGTGCGCAACCGCCAGAAGGTCGAGGGCACGGTGATCAACGCGCGGCTTTGTCTCGATCTGCGCGACGAGGAAGGCGGTCTCGCCGACTGGCTGTGGCGCTTCGTCGACGGCCGCCCGGTCGTCAATCATTTCCGCGACATGCGCGAAATTCCCGCCACCACGCCGCAATCCGACGCGATGAGCCGCGAACTGAAGCGGCGCGGGTTCAAGTTCGTCGGCAGCACCATCTGCTATGCCTTCATGCAGGCGGTGGGCATGGTCAACGACCATCTCGTGAGCTGTCCGCGGCATCGGGCGGTACAGATCGACATGTCGTGACGACGGCGCTGCCGTCGACGGCGGCACCGCATTTTCCGGCGGCTGCGTGTAATCTGTGGGCCAGCACAGACCGGAGACGCCATGGCCCTCAACGTCAAGAACCTGCACCCGCGTTCGCCCAAGCATCTGACGGCGGCGTTGCAGCACCTGATCGCGGGCCGGCTGTGGTTGCAGGTGTTGATCGGCATGGCGCTCGGCCTCGCGGTCGGCGTTCTGCTGGGTCCCGCGGTCGGCTGGATGGAACCGGCACGCGCCTCGGTCATCGGTTCCTGGCTGGCGCTGCCGGGCCGCATCTTTCTATCGATGATCCAGATGATCGTGATGCCGCTGGTGGTGGCCTCGATCATCCGCGGCATCGCCGCCGCCGAGAGCGTCGAACAGTTGCGCCGGCTCGGTGGCCGGGTCGGTTTCTGGTTCGTCGCCACCACGCTGTTCGCGATGGGCATCGGTGCCGCCGCCTATTGGCTGATTCAGCCGGCCGCCGTCGACTTGCCGGCCTCGCTCGCCGCAGTTCCCATCGCCGTTCCTGCGGTGCCCACGCTCGAGAACCTGCCGCAGCGCATCGCCGCCGTGCTGCCGACCAATCCGGTGTTCTCGCTCGCGCAGGGACAGATGCTGCACACGGTCGTGCTGTCGCTGATCGGCGGCATGGCGCTGGTGATGCTGCCGCCGTCGCAGGCCAAGCCGCTGCTGGAACTCATGGGCTCAGTGCAGGCGGTGTGCATGACGGTGGTGCGCTGGGCCATGTATCTGGCACCGTTCGCGGTGTTCGGACTGGTAGCGCAGATGGCGATGGCGACTGGCCTCGACGTGCTCGTCACGCTCGGCATGTATTCGCTCACCGTGCTGCTGGCGCTGATCGTGCTGTTCGGCTTCTACCTCGCCCTGATCGCGCTCGTAAAGGGCATCGGGCCACGCACGTTCCTGCGCATCGCGCGCGAAAACCTGCTGTTGGCGTTCTCCACCTCCAGTTCGGCGGCGGTGATGCCGCTCACCGTGCAGACGGCGGAAAAACTCGGCGTGCGGCCGAGCATCGCGCAGTTCGTGATACCGATCGGCACCACCATCAACATGAACGGCACCGCGCTGTACCAGATGGTGGCGGTGCTGTTCCTCGCCCACACCTTCGGCGTCGACCTCGGCTGGCAGAGCCTGTTGCTCGTCACCTTCCTGGTCGTCGGCGCCTCGATCGGCTCGCCCGCCACGCCCGGCGTCGGCATCGCGATCCTCGCCATGGTGCTGGAGAGCGTCGGCATTCCGGCCGCCGGCATCGCCATCATCCTCGGCGTCGACCGCCTGCTCGACATGTGCCGCACCACCGCCAACGTCACCGGCGATCTGGTCGCCGCGCTGGTGATGGAACGCTGGGTGGGCGGTGAGGAAGGTCTGGTGCGCGAGGTGGTCGCCTCGCAGAAACGCGAGGAACTGCGCCAGATCACGGGTCAGGACGTGATCATCAAGTAGGAGCCGAGCCCTCTCGGCGACCGGCGGGGCAATCTGCCTGCACCACGCCGCTCATCGCCCGGAGGGCCGGGCTCCCACGTCACAGCCGCTTGACCACGACCTTGATGCTCTCGTCCTCGGGGTTGGTACGAATGCCAAAGCCCAGGCGCTCGCACAGTTCCAGCATTTCCTCGTTCCGCGCCAGCACCTCGCCCTCCATCATGCCGATGCCCTTGGACTTGGCGACGTCCATCAGCGCATGCATGAGATGCGAGCCGATGCCCTTGCCCTGCCACGCATCCGACACCACCAGCGCGAACTCGCAACTCTCGCGGTCGGGGCCGGCGGTGTAGCGCGCGACGCCGACCTCGATCTCCGCGCCCTCCTGTTCCGTGACGGCGATGATCGCCATCTCGCGGTCGTAGTCGATCTGCGTGAAGCGCACCAGCATCTGCGGCGTGAGCTCGTGCAGCGTCTGCATGAAGCGGAAATAGCGCGCCTCGGGCGACAGACCGCGCACGAAGGCCTGCACCATCTGCGCGTCCTCGGGACGGATCGGGCGGATCGCGAGGTCGGTGCCGTCCGACAACTGCCAACGCCCGACCAGGTGCGAGGGATAGGGATGGATCGCCATGTGCGAGTAGCGGTCGGGCGTGGACGGCGGGAAATCCACCACCATGCGCGCATCGACCGCGATCAGGCCGTGCTCGTCGGCGATCAGCGGATTGATGTCCATCTCGATGATCTCCGGCAGTTCGCACACCATCGACGAGACCTTGAGCAGCACCTGCTCCAGCGCGCGCGCATCCACCGCCGGCATGTTGCGGAATTCCTTCAGCAGCCTGGCCACCTTGGTGCGCGCGATCATGCCGCGGATAATGGTCTCGTTGAGCGGCGGCAGCGCCACCGAACGGTCCCTCATCACCTCCACCGAGGTGCCGCCGGAGCCGAAGCTGATCACCGGGCCGAACACCGGATCGCGCAGCACGCCGACCATCAGCTCGCGTCCGTAGTGGCTCTCGAACATGCGCTCGATGGTGACGCCCGTGATGCGCGCGTCCGGGCGCAGGCGTTTCGCGTCTTCCATGATCTGGTGGAAGGTACTGCGCACGGCCTCGGCATTGCCGATGTTGAGGCGCACGCCGTGCACGTCGGATTTGTGCGTGATGTCCGGCGAGCTGATCTTCATCGCCACCGGATAACCCATCGATTCCGCCGCCACCAGCGCCTCGTTGGCGGTCTGCGCACGCGCGGTCTGCGTCGCCGGAATACGGAACGCCGTCAGCAGCGCCTTCGACTCCATCGTCGTCAGCACGCGCCGGCCCTCGGCAAGCGCGCCCTCGATGATCAGACGCGCGCCGCTCACGTCGGGCGTGCCGCGTTCGGACAACGGCCCCGGCACTTCGAGCAGCAGTTGCTGGTTGCGGTGGTAGGCGGCGAGATAGGAGAACGCCGCCACCGACGCCTCGGGCGTATTGAAGTGCGGCAGGTGTTTGCGCGTGAACAGCTCGCGCGCCTCGGCCACGTGGCCCTCGCCCATCCAGCAGGTCAGCACCGGTTTCTCGCTGCCTTCGACGACGCGCATGACGGCCTCGGCCGATTGTGTCGGTTCGGTCATCGCCTGCGGCGTCAGCATCACCAGCATGCCGTCGACGTTCGGATCGCCGAGCACCGCCTCCACCGCCTTCTCGTAGCGCGTGGCGTCGGCGTCGCCCAGGATGTCGACCGGATTGCCGTGCGACCAGTGCGGCGGCAGCGCGGCATCGAGCTTCGCGAGGGTGTCGGGCGCGAGCTCGGCCAGTTGCACGTCGAGATCGACGGCACGATCGGTCGCCATCACGCCGGGACCGCCGGCATTGGAGACGATGGCGAGCCGGCTGCCGTGCACGCGGCCGCCGGTCGACAGCACCTGCGCGGCGGAGAACAACTGGCTGATCACCTGTGCGCGCACCGCGCCGGCGCGCTCCAGCGCGGCGTCGAACACGTCGTCGGCGCCGACCAGCGCACCGGTGTGCGATTGCGCCGCACGCGAACCCTCGGCATGACGGCCGGACTTGATGACGATGACCGGCTTCATGCGCGCGGCCGCGCGCAGGCCGCTCATGAAGCGCCGCGCATGGCGGATGCCCTCGACGTACAGCAGGATCGAACGCGTTTCCTTGTCCAGCGCGAGAAAATCGAGCAGATCGCCGAAGTCGACGTCGGCCGCGTCGCCCATCGAGGCGACGGCGGAAAAGCCGATGCCCTGGTGTTCGGCCCAGTCGAGCACGGCGGTGCAGATCGCGCCCGATTGCGACACCAGCGCGAGATTGCCGGCCAGCGCCTGATTCTTGCTGAAGGTGGCATTGAGGCCGAGCGATGGATGCATGATGCCGAGACAGTTCGGGCCGATGATGCGCATGCCGTAGCGACGCGCGTTTTCCAGCATCGCCTCCTCCAGCCGCCGGCCCTTGGTACCGGCCTCGCCGAAACCGGCCGAGATCACGACCGCGCCGCGCACGCCCTGCGCACCGCAATCCTCGATGATCGCGGGCACGGTGGGGGCGGGCGTCGCGATCACCGCCAGATCGACCGGATGACCGATGGATTCGAGGTTCGGATAGGCCTTCCGGCCCTGCACCTCGGCGTGCTTCGGATTGATCGGATACAGCCCGCCCTTGTAACCGGCGGCGAGCAGGTTGGCGAAGATCAGCGCACCGACCGACTCGGGACGGTTGCTGGCGCCGATGACGGCGATGCTGCGGGGCGAAAACAGACGATTCAGATAATGGGGACGCATGACGATCGGGTATCCGGAGAGGGTTCAGAAGAACGGGAAAACGGCCACAGAGAACACAGCGGTCACAGAGAAAAAGCATTGCTCTCGCAGAGCGCACCGGGACGCAGAGTAAACACAAGGAAACCTCCAGGAGTCCTCGTCTCCCTCCGGGAGGACAGGGGTAAGGGTATGACCGGCATTTCCCCGCGCCCCAGCGTCCTCAGCGAGAAATCATGTTTTTCCTTTCTCTGTGACCTCGATGCTCTCTGCGGCTCGATGACTTTTTGAATGACGGTTGTGCATAGGGTAAGCCTCGCCGCGCGCCTTGCCTATGCGTGCAACGAAAATGTCACCAGCCGGCCAGCCACAGGCGCAGCCTGAGACCCCAGCCGGTGGTGAAACCGACCTCGCGGTAACGGATGCGGCCGTCGCCGTCGATGATGAAGTTCGTCGGCACCACGCGCACGCCGAAGCGCCCGGACAACTGGCCGAGCTCGTCCGGGATGACCGGGAAATCGAGCCCGTGTTCGCCCAGGTGACGCCGAATCTCGTCGGCACCGCCGGACTGCATCGCCACCGTCAGCACCGGCCAGTCGCCGCTCACGCCCTGCACGAAGCCCGAGTTGGCCTTGCACACGCCGCACCAGGTGGCCCAGAAGTAGACCAGTACGGGCCGGCCGCGATAGTCGGCGAGCGACACCGGCGTGCCGTCGAGCAGCACGGCGTCGAGCGCGGGCGCATCGCCTGCGACCAGATCGCGCATCTGCCAGGCGCGCAGGCCCAGGATCAGCGTCGCGATGACCAGCAGTTCCACGCCCCAGCGCAGCCAGCGGCGGCGCGAGGGTTTCTTCGATTCGGTCGTTTCGTCGCTCATCGCAGGGGTATCAGGGCATCGATGTCATGGTGTGGTCCGGATGCGTGACATCCGGATCGGGGAATCAACGCCGCAGGATCGCCAGCCAGCGCCACAGATTCAGCGCGGCGGCGAGCGAGGCGGCGACGTAGGTGAAGGCGCAGGCGGTGAGGATGCGCCGCGCCGGCTTGAGATCGCGCTTGGGCAGATAACCCGCGGCGAGCATCGGCATGGCACGGCG
Source organism: Chromatiales bacterium (assembly GCA_028695255.1). Taxonomy (GTDB): domain Bacteria; phylum Pseudomonadota; class Gammaproteobacteria; order Ectothiorhodospirales; family Ectothiorhodospiraceae; genus JAQVJI01. Next base: position 6,382 of record JAQVJI010000110.1, read on the forward strand.
GAAGCTCGCGTCGAGTTCCACCGGCAGCGTCACCAGATGCACCAGCGCCGCCGCGCCGAAACTCAGACCACCGACCAGCATCGTCATGCCGGCACCGAGCGGCGAACGCGAAGCGATCGCAATCAACGGCATCGCCAGCATCACGACGGCACCGACCTTTTCCAGGCGCTGTGCCGCCTGCACCAGGCGCGTGCGCGTCTCCAGCGGCGCGTAACCGTCGCGGTGTTGCAGCGCATGTCCGACCTCGTGCGCGGCGACGGTGACGGCGGTGAGCGAACGGCCCTCGAAGTTGTCCGGCGACAGGCGCACCGCGCGCGCCGCGGGATCGTAATGATCGCCCTGGTCGGTGACCTCGACCGGTACGTTGGACAAACCCTGGCGGTCCAGCAGATGACGCGCGAACGCCGCGCCGCTGCCCGGAAAGTCCTCGCGCGCAACGCCGTGACGGCGCAGCACGGACTTCGCCCAGGCGCCCGGCAGCCAGAACAGCGCGAGCAGCAGCAAGATACCGATGACGACGACGATCATGCGCGCATGTTATTGAAGTGGCGGCGAAATATCATTCGTGCGAATGACGCGGGATCCGGCAGCCTGCCGGACTTGAGGCTGATCTACTGCGGAAAAGCGGAGTTCTACCCCCAAACCCTCAACCCCGCTCCGGCGCATGCGCGCGTTGCAGGCG
>JAQVJI010000110.1:7163-9173 GCA_028695255.1 Chromatiales bacterium
CCCGCGCGCAGCAGGTTGAGGGCCATCGGCCGGCCCATGATGCCGAGGCCGACGTAGCCGATGCGGGTGGTCATGGTCGTGTCTCCTTGAAACGAAGTGAGGGTGGGAGCGGCTCTGCCGCGATCAGATCGGGTACCGCTGCATTTCGCGGCGGTGCCGCTCCCACGTTGCCACGCGCCCTCACGATGCGAGACGCGACACGAGCACGACGTGCAATCGCCGCGGGCCGTGCGCACCGAGCTGGATGGTCTGCTCCACGTCGGCGGTGCGCGACGGGCCGGTGACGAGGTTGACCGCGCGCGGCGGCGTGGTGTGCGCGTCGCGCAGCCAGGCCCAGGCGTCTTCCAGATGCGGCACGATGCGCGCGGCATCGAGCAGGCAGATCAGCGTATCGGGCAGGAAATTCATGCCGGTCGGCGTCTGCGGGCCGGACGTCAGCAACAGGCTGCCGGTCTCGGCGATGCCGATCGCAGCCACGGTCATGGCGGTCGCATCGCTCGGCGCCAGTGCGCGGCGATGTGCGGTGAGTCCGGCCGGCCAGGCGACGTCCGCGAGCGCAGGATGCGGGGCCGACACGAGTTCGGGTGCGAGCTGCGAGCGTTGCAGATAGTCCGCGACGGCAACGCCGATGCCTTCGCCGTCGCAACGCGCGATGGTCGCGGCGGCGGCCTCGACGCGCGCGACGAAGGCATCGAGCGGCGCATCGTGCAGGGCGGGTTTCGGACCGGTCGGACGACGCGCGAGACGCACGCGCACTTCGGTGTCGTCGTGATCCGCGCGCCCGCTGGCGCGGCGGATGCGGTCGAGCATGGCGGCGCGCGCGTCACTCATGAGCGTTCTCCCTTGAGCTTGCGCCATTGGGTCTGGAAGCTCGCGCCCTGCGGTGCCGGGAAATCGCGCGCGGCGGTCCAGCCGCCCGCGAACGGCAGACGGGTGAAACGCCCATGTCGCCGCCCGAGACCTGCAAGCAGACGCATGCCGAGATTCATCACCTGCCGGTACAGACGCGGTCGGCGCGCGAGAAGGGCCCAGGCGCGCAGCGCCAGGCGCGTGCGGGCCGGCGTGATCTTCGCTTCGAAGGCCTGCGTGCGCAGGCGGCGCAGCAGGCGCGGCAGCGGGATCGACATCGGACACACGGCCTCGCAGCGGCCGCACAGCGTCGAGGCGCCCGGCAGTTCGGCGGCGCGTTCGAGCCCCATCATGCGCGGCGTGAGCACCGACCCCATCGGCCCCGGATAGACCCAGCCGTAGGCGTGGCCGCCGACCGCGCCGTAGACCGGGCAATGATTGAGGCAGGCGCCGCAGCGTATGCAGCGCAGCATGTCGCCGAAGCCGTCCTCCAGCATCGCCGTGCGGCCGTTGTCGACCAGCACGACGTGGAAGCGGTCGGGACCGTCGACGTCGCCGCGCCGGCGCGGTCCGGTGAACAGCGTGGTGTAGGCGGTGAAGGGCTGGCCGGTCGCACTGCGCGCGAGCAGGCGCAGCAGCACCGAGGCGTCCTCGAGCGTCGGCACCACCTTGTCGATGCCGGCGGTGACGATGTGCATGCGCGGCAGCGTCGCGGTGAGATCGCCGTTGCCCTCGTTGGTCACGATCACCACCGAACCGGTGTCGGCGATCAGGAAGTTGGCGCCGGTGATGCCGACGTCGGCGCTGAGAAACTTGTCGCGCAACACGGCGCGCGCCTCGTCGACGATCGACGGCACGGTTTCGAGCGGTGTTTTGCGTTCGAGCCCTTCATGCGCGGCCTCGAACAGGCGCGCGATCTGACCGCGCGTCTTGTGGATCGCCGGCGCGATGATGTGCGAGGGCGGTTCTTCGGCGAGCTGGATGATGTATTCGCCGAGATCGGTCTCGACGCGCTCGAAGCCCGCGTCGGCCAGCGCCTCGTTGAGGCCGATCTCCTCGCTCACCATCGACTTGCCCTTGGTCACGCGCCGCGCGCCGGCCTCGCGACACAGGCCGATCACGATGTCGCACGCTTCCCGCGCATTGCGCGCCCAGTGCACC
>JAQVJI010000111.1 GCA_028695255.1 Chromatiales bacterium
GCTCCTACTCGATATATCAATGCGCCGCGTCCCAGTTGTCGCCGACGCCGACGTCGACCACCAGCGGTACGGCGAGTTCGGCCGCACCGGCCATGTGCTCGACGATGTTGCCGCGCACGTCGTCGACGGCATCGGCGTCGACCTCGAACACGAGTTCGTCGTGTACCTGCATGATCATCGCGAGCGGTGCGTTCTCCGACTCGATCCAAAGGTCCATCGCGAGCATCGCGCGCTTGATGATGTCGGCCGCCGTGCCCTGCATCGGCGCGTTGATCGCGACGCGCTCGGCCTGCGCGCGTATCTGCTGGTTGCGTGCACCGATGTCCGGCAGATACAGACGGCGGCCGAACAGCGTCTCGACGTAGCCCTGTTTTTTCGCGCGTGCACGGGTTTCGTCCATGTAGACCTTTACGCCCGGATAGCGCGCGAAGTACAGGTCGACGTACTCCTGCGCGGCGGCGCGCTCGATGCCGAGCTGGCGCGCGAGCCCGAAGGCCGACATGCCGTAGATGAGTCCGAAGTTGATCGCCTTGGCGGCGCGGCGCTGTTCGCCCGTGACCGTATCCGGCGTGGCGCCGAACACCTCGGACGCCGTCGCGCGATGGATGTCGCGACCTTCCGCGAAGGCCTTGAGCAGGCCGGCGTCGCCTGACAGGTGCGCCATGATGCGCAGTTCGATCTGCGAATAGTCGGCGGCCAGCAGCACGCGACCGGGCGGCGCGACGAAGGCCTGGCGGATGCGCCGCCCTTCCTCGGTGCGCACGGGGATGTTCTGGAGATTCGGATCGGAGGACGACAGGCGCCCGGTCGAGGCGACCGCCTGATGATAGGAGGTGTGCACGCGTCCGGTCTGCGGGTCGATGCGCTCGGGCAGCTTGTCGGTGTAGGTGCTCTTGAGCTTGGCGAGCGAACGGTAGTCGAGGATCAGGCGCGGCAGCGGATAGTCGAGCGCGAGCTCCTCCAGCACGTCCTCGGCGGTCGACGGCTGGCCGGTCGGCGTCTTGCGCAGCACCGGCAGTTTCTGGCGCTCGAACAGGATCTCCTGGATCTGTTTCGGCGAACCGAGATTGAAGGTCCCGCCCGCCGCTTCGTGCGCGGCGCGCTCGATCTCGCCCATGCGTTCGGCCAGTTCGTGACTCTGCGCGAACAGGCGATCGGCATCGACGCGCACGCCGCGGCGCTCCATGCGCGAGAGCACGGGCACGAGCGGCATCTCGATCTCCTCGTAGACCCGCCTGAGCGCGGGCTCATCCTTCAGACGCGGCCAGAACCGGCGATGCAGTTTCAGCGTAACGTCGGCATCCTCGGCGGCGTAGGTCGTCGCCTCATCCACGCCGACCTGATTGAAGGTGAGCTGCTTCGCGCCCTTGCCGGCGACGTCCTCGAAATGGATCGTGCGATGGTTCAGGTGCTTCTCGCTCAGCGTGTCGAGGTCGTGGCGGCTGGCGGCAGCGTCCAGCACGTAGGATTCCAGCATGCTGTCGTGGACGATACCGGCGAGCGTGATGCCGTGGTTGACGAGCACGTTGCGGTCGTACTTGAGATGATGGCCGAGCTTGGGACGCCGTGCATCTTCGAGCCAGGACCTGAGGCGCGAGAGTGTCTCATCGCGGTCGAGCTGTTCCGGCGCACCGGCGTAGTCGTGCGCGAGCGGCAGATAGAAGGCCTCGCCCGGCGTGAAGGCGAAGGACAGCCCGACCACCTGCGCCTGCATATAGTCGAGGCTCGTGGTCTCGGAATCGAAGGCGGTCAGTTCGGCCTCGTCCAGCCGCTTCAGCAGTACCTCGAAGTCCTTCTGCGTGAGGATCGCACGATAATCGGATGCCGCATCTGCGGCAGGCGTCGCGGCGGAATCGCCAACGTCAGCGCCCTCGCCCTCCATCTCCCTGAGCCAGGATTTCATCTCCAGCCGCCTCAACAATTCGAGCAGCGTTTCCCGATCCGGCGCTGCGACCGCGAGATCACGCGGATGCAGATCGAGCTGCACGTCGTCGCGCACCGTCACCAGCTCGCGCGACAACGGCAGGCGATCCAGCGCCGCGCGCAGGTTCTCGCCGAGCTTGCCCGGTATCGCATCGGCGGCGGCGATCACGCCGTCCAGCGAGCCGTATTCGGCGATCCACTTCGCGGCCGTCTTGGGCCCGACCTTCTCGACGCCCGGCACGTTGTCGGCGGTGTCGCCGACGAGCGCGAGGAAATCGACGATGCGTTCGGGCGGCACGCCGAACTTTTCCTGCACGGCGTCCGCGTCGAGGCGCTTGTCGTACATGGTGTCGACCAGCGTCACCTGCGGACCGACGATCTGCGCCAGATCCTTGTCGCCGGTCGAGACCAGTACCGGCATGCCCGCGTCCACCGCCTCGCGGGCGAGCGTCGCGATCACGTCGTCGGCCTCGACCCCGGGCGTCATGACGAGCGGCAGGCCCATCGCCCGCACCAGTTCGTGCAGCGGCTCGACCTGCGCCGCGAGGTCGTCCGGCATCGGCGGCCGGTTGGCCTTGTAGTCGGGATAGATTTCGTCGCGGAAGGTCTTGCCGCGCGCGTCGAACACCACTGCCATGTGACTCGGGCCGTATTCGTTCATGAGCTTGCGCAGCATGTTGGCGACGCCGAGCACGGCGCCGGTCGGCTCACCGCGCGAACTGGTCAGCGGCGGCAGGGCATGGAAGGCGCGATACAGATAGGACGAGCCATCCACCAGGATGAACGGGGTTTTGTCGGTCACGCGCGCCGTCGCTCCGGGCCTAGAGAGTATCGATCGGGGGTCGATCGAAGCGGCATTGTAACCGCAAACCGCACGCGCTTATGCCCGCACCGGATTGGCGCTACAATGCCGCGACATCCGCCCCGTACCCGCTCGTTCCGCCCGATGAACCAGACCAGCCGCTCACACCACCCCGGCCTTGCGCCGATCGACGACAGCAGTCTCACGCGCGAGAGCTGGAAGATCTTCCAGATCATGGCGGAGTTCGTCGAGGGCTTCGAGCGCCTGGCGCGCATCAAACCGTCGGTGAGCATCTTCGGTTCGGCGCGTTTCAAGCCCGAGCATGCGTATTACCAGATGGCGGAGAAGATCGCGCGCGAGCTGTCGGACTCGGGCTTCGCGGTGGTCAGCGGCGGCGGCCCCGGCATCATGGAGGCAGCCAACAAGGGCGCCTTTGCCGGACGTTCGCCGAGCATCGGCCTGAACATCAACCTGCCGCACGAGCAGCAGTCCAATCCGTATCAGGACGTGGCGCTCGCATTCCGCCATTTCTTCGCGCGCAAAGTCATGTTCGTCAAGTATGCCTCGGCCTACGTGGTACTGCCGGGCGGTTTCGGCACGCTGGACGAAATGGCCGAGATCCTGACCCTGATCCAGACCGGCAAGAGCCGGCGCATCCCGGTCATTCTGGTGCACCGCCCGTTCTGGCAGGGACTGATCGACTGGTTCTGCCATACACTGGTGCGCGAAGGCACCATCGGCGCCGACGACATCGACCTGTTCACCGTGGTGGACGACCCCGGCGACGTGGTCAAGGCCATCTTCGATTTCTACGAGGCCCGCGGGTTCGAACCCTCCGCGGAGGAAAAAGAAAAGCTCATGGAGCTCTGATCATGTCAGCCAACCGGATCGTACTGCTCATCGCCCTGCTCGCCCTGCCGCTCGCAGCCCCGGCCCAGGACGCCGCACCCCCGCCCGCGGAACAGGACCGTTTCAGCGACGCACCGCCCCCGCCGCCGCTGCTCGAATCGGACAGCGACAGCTTCGAGCGCCAGGAACCGACGGTCACCATCATCCAGCGCGACGGCGAGACGGTCGAGGAATACCGCATACGCGACCAGCTCTACATGGTGCGCATAACCCCGCGCGTCGGACCGCCGTACTACCTGATCGACGGCGACGGCGACGGCAACCTCGAAAGCCGCCGCAACGAACTCGATCCCAAGCTCCTGGTCCCGGCCTGGGTCCTGTTCCGCTTCTGAGTCCGCTCATGACGCCACGCACCGCCGTCACGTCGGCGGTACGGGACTTGCTGCGCCCATGCGCCTGACCGCCACCAGCCTGCCATCCCGCATCGCCGCCGGCATCGACGCACTCAACGAATGGGTGGGGCGCGCCGTCGCCTGGCTGACGCTCGCCATGGTGCTGCTGACGCTCGGCATCGTGATCGCGCGCTACGCCTTCGGCTGGGGCTCGATCGCCGTGCAGGAGAGCGTCATGTACCTGCACGCGATCACTTTCATGCTCGGCGCCGCCTACACCCTGCGCCACGACGCCCACGTGCGGGTCGACGTGTTCTATCGTGGCCTCGATCCGCGGCGGCGCGCCTGGGTCGATGCCGGCGGCGCCCTGTTTCTCCTGCTGCCGGTCTGTGCATTCATCCTCTACGCCTCCTTCGGCTACGTGGCCGCCGCGTGGGCGGTACACGAAGGCTCGCGCGAGACCGGCGGACTGCCCTGGATGTGGCTGCTCAAGACCCTGATCCCGGTGACCGCGGTCCTGCTCGGTCTGCAAGGCATCGCACAGTTGATTCACGCCCTGCGCGTGCTGCGCGGGCGCGAACCGCCGCCCGTCGACGCGGCCGAGGTGCCATGATGGAATGGCTCGCGCTGCTGCTGTTCGCCGCCGTCGTGCTGGTGCTGATGGCCGGCTACCCGGTCGCCTTCACGCTGGCCGGCGTGAGTCTGGTGTTCGCCACCGTCGGCGTGCTGCTCGGCGCCTTCGACATGGCCTATCTCAACGCCCTGCCGAACCGGCTGTTCGGCATCATGAGCAACGAGACGCTGATCGCCGTGCCGCTGTTCGTGTTCATGGGCGTGATGCTGGAAAAGACGCGCCTGGCGGAGGACCTGCTGGCGACCATGGCGCAGGTATTCGGCGGACTGCGCGGCGGGCTCGGGCTGTCGGTGGTGATGGTCGGCATGCTGCTCGCGGCCAGCACCGGCATCGTCGGCGCCACCGTGATCGCGATGGGCCTGCTGGCATTGCCGACCATGCTCCGACACGGCTACCGGCCATCGGTGGCCTGCGGCACCATCTGCGCCGCCGGCACGCTGGGCCAGATCATTCCGCCGTCGATCATCCTGGTGCTGCTCGGCGACATCATCTCGACCGCCTACCAGCAGGCGCAGTTGCGTCAGGGCATCTTCGCGCCGGACACGGTATCGGTGAGCGACCTGTTCACGGGCGCCGTGATACCGGGCGTGATGTTGGTGCTGTTGTATGTGATCTACCTGCTGGTCACGGCCTGGCTCCGACCGCAGGTCATGCCGCCGCTGGCCGAGGCCGCGCGTGCATCCGGCATCGGCGAACTGCTGCCGCGGCTGTTCAAGGCCGTGCTGCCGCCGCTGCTGCTGATGGTGGCCGTGCTCGGCTCCATCATGGCCGGCCTCGCCACGCCGACCGAAGCGGCGTCGGTCGGCGCCGGCGGCGCGCTGCTGCTCGCACTCGTCAACCGCCAGCTTTCGCTCGCGCGTCTGCGCGAGGTCATGCAGCATACGGTGCGCATCACCAGCATGGTGTTCATGATCTTCATCGGTGCGGCGCTGTTCTCGCTGGTGTTCCGCGGCTACGGCGGCGACGACCTGGTGCACGACGTCCTGTCCGACATGCCGGGCGGCGTGGTCGGCGCGATGCTGCTGTCGATGCTGGTGATGTTCCTGCTCGGCTTCGTGCTCGACTTCATCGAGATCACGTTCGTGGTGGTGCCGATCGTGGCGCCCGTGCTGCTCGCGCTCGGCGTCGATCCGGTCTGGCTCGGCATCATGATAGCCATCAATCTCCAGACCTCCTTCCTCACGCCGCCGTTCGGTTTCGCGCTGTTCTATCTGCGCGGTGTGGCACCGGACGGTGTGACCACGCGCGACATCTACCGCGGCGTCGCGCCCTTCATCGCCATCCAGCTCGCCATGCTCGGCCTGCTCGCGCTGTGGCCGGCGCTCGCCACCTGGCTGCCGGCGGTCCTGAATCCGACACCGTAGGAGCGGCGGCAGCCGCGACGGCGAGGATTCCGACGGGGTACCGCCCCGATTGCGGCTGCCGCCGCTCCTACGGGCGCATCCCTACGCCCCGCCACGCCCGTTCATGTAGGCGAGTTCCGAGATCGCGTGCCAGGCCACGACCTGCGAACGGAACGCGTCGTACGAGGCATGAATCTTCGCCGCCTGCGGATTGCGCGCGACGACTTCGTCCACCACATCGCGCGACAGCGTACGCAGATGCGTCAGCACCTCATCGGGATAACGACGGACCTCGACGTTGTGGCGCGTCACCAGCGTGTGCAGCGCCTCGTTGTTGCGCGCGATGTATTCCGACAGGATCGCCTCGTTGGCGACGCGGCAGGCATTGATCAGGATGAATTGCAGATCCTCGGGCAACGTCTCGAAGGCCTTGCGGTTGATCAGACATTCGATCGTTCCGCAGGGGTCCTGCCACGAAGGTGCGTAGTAGTATTTCGCGGCCTTGTACAGGCCGAGCGCGAGATCGTTGTAGGGCCCGACCCACTCCACCGCGTCGACCACGCCGGACTGGAGCGAGGTGAACAATTCGCCGCCAGGCAGGTTCACGGGCAGGCCGCCAGCACGCCGGATCACCTCGCCGCCGAGACCGGGGATGCGGATCTTCAGCCCCTTCAGATCGTCGACGCTGTTGATCTCGCGATTGAACCAGCCGCCCATCTGCGCGCCGGTGTTGCCGGCCGGCATCGGGATCACGCCGAGATCGGCGTAGGTCTCCTGCCACAACTCCATGCCGCCGCCGTTGAACAGCCAGGCATTCTGCTCCTGCGCCGTGAGGCCGAACGGCACGGTGGTGAAGAACTGCGCCGCCTCGCTCACGCCGCGCCAGTAGTACGACGCGCCATGACCAAGTTCGGCCGTGCCGCGCGACACGGCATCGAACACCTCCAGCGCCGGCACGATCTCGCCCGCGCCGAACACCCGCACCTTGAGTCGTCCGCCCGACATCTCGCCGATGGTGCGCGCGAGGAATTCGGCGCCGGTACCGAGCCCGGGAAAGTTCTTCGGCCAGGCCGTGACCATCTTCCACTCGATGGTCGCCGTCGCGGCCGGAGCGGCCGTGGCCGGCGCCGCCTTGTCCTCGCCCTTGCAGCCGGCGAGCAGGCCACCTGCCGCCAGCGCACCCAGACCGGCGCGGCCGGCCTTGTTCAGGAATTCACGTCGTTGCATAGTGTCGTCGCCTTGCATGCCCGTTGAAACGCGCCACAGTATCCGGACCGCGATGTCGGTGGGCAAGTGCAACCCTCCACTGTCACGCCACCGGACGTTCTCATTCATGATGCTGCACAGGGCCCTCGGCGAGTTCGCCGCACAAGGCGGACGCATTCGTGTCGGCATCATCGGTGCGGGCTTCATGGGTCGCGGCATCGCCGCACAGGTCGCCGGCACGCCCGGCATGGCGGTGGCGTTCATCGCCGATCGGGTCGAACGAAGGGCGACTGGTGCGGCCGATCATCTGGTCGCGCTCGGTCACCCGCGGCCGGCAACGGGTGGCGACGGCATCGGTCTGCTGGAGACGCACGACATCGACCTGCTGGTCGAGGCAACCACCGGCATCGGCGCGGGCCTCGCCCACTGTCGCGCCGCATTCCGCCAGCATGCACACGTCGTGCTCATGAACGCCGAGGTCGACCTCGCCTGCGGCGACCTGCTGGCGCGCGAGGCAGCGGCGGCCGGCGTGGTCGTCACCAGCGACGCGGGCGATCAGCCGGGCGTGCTCGCGCGCCTGATCGACGAGATGCGGCTGTTCGGTCTGCGGCTCGTGATGGCCGGCAACATCAAGGGCTTTCTCGACCGTCACGCGACGGCGGCGGGCCTGCATCACGAGGCCGCCATCCGCGATCTCGATCCCGTGCAGTGCTGCGCCTACACCGACGGCACCAAGCTGAACATCGAGATGGCGCTGGTCGCCAACGCCTTCGACCTGCGGCCCTTGTGTACCGGCATGCAGGGACCGCATGCGAATACCGCGGCCGAGGCGCTGACGCGCTTTCGGCTGACGGAGATACCGCAGCGCGGCTGCGTCGACTATCTGCTCGGTGCAGAGCCGGGCGGCGGCGTGTTCGCCATCGGCCACAGCGACGACCCGTCGGTGCAGCGCTATCTGCGCTATCTCAAGCTGGGCGACGGTCCGTTCTACCTGCTGCTGCGGCCGCATCATCTCTGCCACTTCGAGACGCCGCTCGCGGTCGCGGCGGCGGCCCTCGAACGCAAACCGCTGTTGCAACCCTGGGCCGGCCGCGTCACCGACGTGTACGCCCATGCCAAACGCGATCTGAAAGCCGGCGCGGTCATCGACGTCGCGATCGGCGGCGATCTTTGTCATGGCCTGATCGAGGACGTCGCAACGGCGCGGCAGGCGGGCTGGGTGCCGCTGACGCTACTGGAGCCCGAAGCGGACGCGCAGCCCGACGAGCGGGCACGTCTGCGCCGCAGCGTTGCGCAGGGCGCGCCGCTCACCTGGGACGACGTCGAGATTCCGGACACGCCGCTCAGCCGGCTGCTGCGGCCCGGCTGAATCCCGTCACACGTCAGCGTGCCGCGTTGCCGTCGCGCCAGACCTCGCGCAACAGCGTCTCCAGCTGGCGCACGAACCTCGCGCCGTCGCCGGCAGTCGACTGCATGAGGCGTTGCCTCAATCCCGCGCGCAGCTCCGCCAGCAGCGCCGGATCGGCGGCAAACCGGCAAGCACGCGCCACGTAATCGTCCTCGTCCGTCGCGACCCAGTCGTCGAGCCCGATCGGCGCCAGGATCGCCGCGCCGTAACGGCCTATCATGCCTTGCGGCCGTTCCAGCGTGAGCACCGGCACGCCCATCCACAGCGACTGGAAGGTCACGGCACCGCCGCGATAGGGGAAGGGATCGAGGCTGACGTCGACGTGATCGAAGCAGGCGAAGTACTCCGCGCGCGGCGACGCGCCCTCCAGGATCAGGCGTTCGGCATCGATCCCGTGTCCGCCGAACGCGGCCGTGATGCGCTGCCGGACCTCCGGCCGATCAAGCTCGGCATCCTTCAGATACAGCCGCGCATCCGGACAGGCATGCAGGATCGACGCCCAGCAACCGAGGAGTTCGGGGGCGAGCTTCGTGACCTTGTGAAAGGCACCGAAGGTCAC
>JAQVJI010000112.1:0-3226 GCA_028695255.1 Chromatiales bacterium
TGGTTGGGTGCTTGCCAGAATTCGACCGGCCGGCCTACTGTAACGACCCATGTCTTCCTGCCCCATGACCCCAGCGGACATTCCCTTGTCCCGCGCCGCCAGGATGCGCGTTCCGAATCACGCCTGCACCGCGAGCTACGTACGCCTGATCGTGCAGTTGCTGGACCAGACCGGTCACGACGGGCAGGCATTGGCACGCCGTGCCGGCATCGACGAGCGGGCCTTGCAGGCGGCGGACGGCTGGATCTCCAACGCACGGGTGATGACGCTGTGGCGCGACGCGCGCGCGGTGACCGGCAACGAGGGTTTCGGTCTCGCAGTGGCTGGCGGCATGGGGCCCGAATCCTTCGCGCTGCTCGGTCACAGCCTCATGCTCGGGCGCACGTTGGGCGAGGCCTATCGGCGCGCCGCGCGCGATCTGCATCTGCTCGGCGATCTGTTCGACATCCTGATCGAGGATCATGGCGACGCCGTACATTTGCGCTTGCAGGTCAATCACGGCGAACAGGCGACGCCCGAATGCATCGACGCCGGACTCGCCGCCATCCTCGTCACCGGCCGGCGTCTGTGTGCCGATCCCGAATTGAAACCCCTGCGCGTCGAGATGCGCCGGCCGGCGCCGGCCGATGTCGCGCCGTTCGTGCAATTGTTCGGTTGCCCGATCGCGTTCGATGCCACGGAGGATCGTCTGTCGTTCGATCCCGCCGACATGGCGCGACCCGTGTTCTCGGGGCATCCGGCGCTGGCCGAGATCTTCGATCGACAGGTGGCGGCCTGTACGGACGACGGCATCGTCGGCCGCCTGCGTCGACGCATGATCGCTGCGCTTGCGGACGGCGTACCGACGCTCGAAACCCTGGCAGCCGAACTGCACGTCAGTCCGCGCACGCTGCATCGCCGTCTGGCCGACGAGGGGCACCGCTTCCGCCAACTGCTGGACGAGACCCGGCGCGAACTGGCCGGCGACTACGTCCGCCGCACCGACCTGCCGCTGAACCGCATCGCCGACCTGCTCGGCTTTGCCGAGGCGGCGAGCTTCAGCCGCGCCTACCGGCGCTGGTACGGCAGCCCGCCCGCCCGACATCGCTGACGGTTTCCAGGTTCAATCAAGCCCCGCATTTTGAGTGACGGAAGCGATACGGTCGGCAGGCGTGCGGGTGCTAACCTGCGTCGGTCGAATCGAGAGGAATCCCCCATGCAAGACGTCGATCCCACGGCACCGCTGCGGGCACGCCTGATGCAGGCAGCGCGGGAGTGTTTTCTGTCGGACGACTATCACCGCGTCACGACGCGCCAGATTGCCGAGCGCGCGGGCGCCAACGTGTCGATGATCCGCTACTACTTCGGCAACAAGGAAGGGCTCTACGAAGAGATGATCCGCGAGACCCTGGCGCCGTTGCTGGACGTGCTCGACGGACCATTGCTCGACTCGGCCGCGGGTTTCGCTGATTTCCTGCGTCTCTACTACGACACCATGGCCGCGCGGCCCGAATTCCCGCGCCTGATCCTCAAGGTGCTGGCGCTCAACCAGGGGCCGGGTCGCCGCTTCATCCAGCAGTTGCTGGAACGCGGCCGCACACGCGCCGCACGCCGGATCGCCGACCTCAAGGCGGAAGGCCGGCTCGCGCCCACGGTCGATCCGGACATCCTGCGCATGGCCTTCGTGAGTCTGGCGATGACGCCGATGCTGTTGAAGGACATCTTCGAGGAGCAGATGGAACGGTCGATGGATGCCGCGTTCCTGCATGAACTGGCCGCGTTCAACGGCCGTTTGTTCCTGTCCGGCCCGACGCCGGACCACGAAACATGAAGGAGACTCCGATGTCGTTGCAGAAAAATGCCGGCGCCGTGCGTCGTTTCGCCAGGGCGATGAAATTCGGTGCCTGGTTGCAGAACCTGCCCAACAGGATGACGCCGCCGCCGTTCCGTCTGGTGCAGATCGGCTCCGCCTTCTGGCAGTCGCGCGCGCTCTACGTCGCGGCGAGGCTCGATCTCGCGGGCTGCATCGGCGACGACACGCTCGATGCCGCCACGATTGCAGAGCGTGCCGGCGCGGACGCCGACGCCACGGCGCGTCTGCTGCGAATGCTGGCGGCCATCGGCGTGTTCGAGGAAACGACGCCGCGCCACTACCGCAACAACCGGCTGTCGGCGCCGTTGCGCAGCGATCATCCGCAGAGCGTGCGCGCGATGATCCTGATGCACAACGACCCGGTCATGAGCCGTCCCTGGTACGAGGCGCTCGAACGCGGCGTGCGCGAGGGCGCAACACCGTTCCGGCTGACGCATGGTCGGGAACTCTTCGCCTGGCTGGACGACCATGCCGATTCCGATGCGCTGTTCTCCGCCGCCATGGACAGCGTCGAGGCACTCGCCGGCGACAGCTTCGCAACCGACTTCGACTGGGGACGCTTCGAACGCGTCATCGACGTCGGCGGTTCGCGCGGCGCGAAGTCGCTCGCCATCCTCAAACGCCACCCACACCTCACCGCACTGGTGCTGGACCGTCCGCAGGTGATCGACGAGGCACGCCGCTACTGGAGCGAACATCCGACACCGGAGGTCGATCGCGTGGCATTCCAGGCCGGTGATGCGTTCGATGCCATCCCGCCGGCGCGGGACGAGCGGGACGTCTATTTCCTCTCCGCCGTGCTGCATGGCTTCGACGACACAGGCTGTATCACGATCCTGCGCAAGCTGGCCGCCGCCTGCGGCGATGGCGGTGCGCGCATCGTCCTGTTGGAAATGGTGCTGCCGGAGATGGGCGCCGATCTCGCCGCCGCCTCCTTCGACATGCAGATGTTCATGGGTACGCGCGGACGCGAACGCACGCTGGACGAATGGCGGGCGCTGTTCGATCGGAGCGGCGTGACGCTGGATGAGGTGGTCGGGCTGCGGTCGTTCGCGAGCATGCTGGTGTTGCGGCGAAAGGAATGAATGCGTGTGGCGGAATATGATTCGGTGCTCTCTGCGGGTCTTGGTTCGACGTGTAGATGTTCATGGGTGTCGGTCTGGGCCCTGCGTCAGGCAGTGCTACCGCGCAGCCTGACCTAACAGGCGTTTTGGCGATGGGAGGTGAATCGATGTCCGCTCGGCGTAGGTCACGCCGCGAAGCTGCGCGACGGTGGTACCGCGGATCCCCCAATTCCGGTGCCGCCGTACATCATGCGCAGCCGCATTCGCCGCCTGCCGTATTTGCCGGGGCAGCGCCTTGCGTCGGATGGCC
>JAQVJI010000112.1:3326-9048 GCA_028695255.1 Chromatiales bacterium
GGTCACGCCGCGAAGCTGCGCGACGGTGGTACCGCGGATCCCCCAATTCCGGTGCCGCCGTACATCATGCGCAGCCGCATTCGCCGCCTGCCGTATTTGCCGGGGCAGCGCCTTGCGTCGGATGGCCGTCGCGTTTCCACCAGTCGAGTCCGCCGATGAGTTCCTTCACGCGGAAGCCGAGTTTCGTCATGTTCAGCGCGCCCTTGGTGGAGGCGTTGCAGCCGATGCCGTCGCAGTAGGTGACGACGAGCGCATTACGGTCGATGTCTCGGGTGCTGGCCTCGTTCATCTCGCGGTGAGGCAGGGAGATCGCGCCGGGGATGTGCCCGGCGGCGTAGGCCTGCGGCGAGCGGGCGTCGATGACGACGACGGATTCGCCCGCCTCGAGCGCGACCTTCAAATCCCACGCGTCGATTTCGTAGGCGAGTTTGTCCGCGTAGTGTTTCAGTTGCGCGTCCATGGTGTTCTCCTGAAGTCGAGGTCGGGTCGATGAGGCATGTGGTGCGCAGGGCGATCCTTCTGTCGACTCAGGCGGGCAGGTCCAGCCCGAAGCCGTCGCGCAGCAGCGCCGGCAGCTCGTCGTCCGCGATCTCGCGCAGCGTCGTCTCGCCGTGTGCGACCGTTTTCAGACGGTCATCGAACAGGATGACCCGACCCTCCGGCGTCTGGCGCATCACCACCAGGTGTTGCGTGAACAGGGTTTCCGGATGGGTGGAGTTGAGCCAGTTCGCGGGCAGGAAGTCGACCCACTCGTGATGCGCGAGATCGAAGCCGTACTGATCCGACCAGACGCCTTCGACCTGCGCACGCAGCACGTATTCGCGCTCGTTCGGGCGCGTCAGTTCGAACACGTCGTCGTCCTGGCGAGTCTCGCCGCCGGCATCCAGCCGTAGCGGCGCGCGTGGGCCATAGCTGCCGAAGCCGACGTCGCACAGCCATTCCTCGTCGTCGAGGGTGACGATCAGCGCCATGTGCGTGCGCGGCCGGCGCGCCGGATAGGTCATCGGACGGCAGCCGACGAAGCGCCACGGCACGCCCAGCGCCGTCAGTGCCATTGCAAACAGGCCATTGACTTCGTAGCAGTATCCGCCGCGCCGGCGGTGAACGATCTTGTCGACGATGTCTTCGGGCTTGAGCGAAATCACCTTGCCGGCGCGGACGTCGAGATTTTCGAACGGGACGTTCTGGAGCTGGCTGCGCATGAGTGCGGTGACGACGGCCAGTTCGGGCCGCACCTCGCCGCCGTAGCCGATGCGGTCGAAATATTGCTGAAGGTCGAAGTTGTCGGCGTGCATGGTCGTCACTGGCTGGTCGGGCGATGACAGTCTAGCCCGCCGTGAATCGGTTGCGGCGTTACAGTTCAGTCTCTTTCCTGTCGATACAGTTCGGGGACCAGTCAGGTGTATCCATTTGGTTTGCCGTTACGTCTAAGGCAGTGAAGCCCGGCAGCGCCCGTCGGCGTTGCACCGACCCGGAGTGAAGTCATGATCGATGTACTGAGTCCCGCCGAACACGAACTGGTCGCCCTCGGGGCGGCTCTGGCCAGCAACTGCGCGCCGTGCGTGGCGTACCATGTGGCGGCGGCCCGCAAGGCCGGACTCGCCGATGCGCAGATCGCGGAGGCGATCCGGATCGCCGACGAGGTGCGGCAGGTGCCGGCGCGAGCGGCGCTCGACGCGGCCGCGCGCGCATTGCCGGAGATGGCATGCGGCGACGCGGTGGCAGTGGCCTGCTGCCAGTGACAGCGGCCATCTCGACGACAGGTGACGACATGAGCGATTCGATCGACGTTCCCGATGACGGCGCCATCACGGGGGAGGATGCCTTCGCATCCCTCGCGGTCGCGTTGTCGCCCGATCTGGCGCGATTTCTCGAACGCCAGGTGCGCGACCATGCGATCGCCGAGGATCTGTTGCAGGAGGCGCTGCTGCGCATCGCGCGCGGGCTGACGGATTTCGACGGCCGTTCGAGCGTGAAGACCTGGGCGTTCGCGATCGCGACGCGCGTCGCGATCGATCACTTCCGGCGCCGTTCCGGCCTGCCGCCCGCGGTCGGGCTCGATGCAGCGGTCGAGCTGCCGGACACCGCGCACACGCCGGAGGAAGGACTCGTGGTCGGGCAGATGAACGACTGCATACGCGACATGATCGCCGCGCTGCCGCCGGACTATCGCGAGGCGATCATGCTGCACGACTTCGGGGGCTTGAGCGCGCGCGAGACGGCGGCCGTCTGCGGCTGTTCCGAGGCGAATGCGAAGGTGCGGATTCACCGTGGCCGGGCGAGGCTGAAGCAAGGGCTGGTGCAGCAGTGCGAGCTGTACCGCGACGGCGACAACGTGCTGTGCTGCCATCGCAAGGATTGAATCATGCGGGCATTTTCAAGAACTCGTCATTCCCGCGAAAGCGGGAATCCAGTTTTTTGATTCTACTGGGCTCCCGCTTTCGCGGGAGTGACAAAAAATGAATTTTTAGAGGTTCCCATGCATCCACACTGCAATAGATGTCAGGCGGAGCTCGATCCATCGTCGACGTCGTCGTTGTGTCCGGCCTGTGCCGGGGAACTGTCGGCGGCGGCGGACGTCGCGGCGCTGCGCGCGTTCGTCGACGGCATCGATGCGCCGGTGTTGCTGATGCAACGCGAGCCGCGGCAGGTGGTCACCGCCAATACGCAGGCCCTGCGCATGTTCGGCAAGGATCTGTCGCAGACGGAAGGGCATCGTGGCGGCGAGGTGTTCGACTGCGTCCACGCCTTCACGCCGGCGGGCTGCGGCAAGGACGTGCATTGCGAGTCCTGTCCGATCAAGACGGCGGTGCTCGACAGCTTCGCGACCGGCGCGCCATCGGGCGAGGTGCAGAGCCGACTGACGGTCGTGAAGGATGGCGCATCCGGTCTCCGCGACATGCAGGTATCGACCGCGCAGGCGGCCGGGCTCGTGTTGCTGCGGATCGATCGCTACGACGCGGTGTAGTTCGCTCACGCAGTCGCCGCGCGCAATCCCTCCAGCGTCGCGAAGCAACTCGCCTTCGCCGTCCCGATGAATTCAGCCACGTAGGCCAGTTCGCGCTGTTCCTCGCGCACGGCGGCGTACAGCGTGCTCCACAGGCCGTGCTCGCCGAGCGGGCGCGTGACGACGTGGCCGTCCGCGGCGGCGCTGGCGGCGGCCCATTGCGGCAGGGCGGCGAGCCCGCGGCCGCTCGCGACCAGTTGCAGGATCATCACCGTGAGTTCGCTGCTGCGGCGCGTGACCTCGACCCCGGCCGGTGCGAGAAAACGCCGAAACAGATCGAGCCGTTCCGGTTCCACCGGATAGCTGATGACGGTCTCGCCGGCGAGATCGACGGGGGCGATCCAGGGTTTGTTGCACAGCGCATGGCCGGGCGGCATCAGCAGCACGTTCTGATAGCGGAACAATGGTTCGTACACGATGCCCGCATGTTCGACCGGATCGGCGGTGACGACGAGATCGACGTCGCCGCGCGCCAGCGCCGGCAGCGGCTCGAAGCCGTAACCCATCGACAGGTCGAGCGTTACTTCCGGCCAATAGCCGCGGAAGGTCTCCAGCGCCGGCATCAGCCATTCGAAGCAACTGTGGCACTCGACCGTGACGTGCAGCCGGCCGCTGTGCCCGCCGCGCAGGCGCGCGAGATCGCGTTCGGCCTCGCGCAGCCGCGGCAGCAGGTCCTCCGCCAGTGCCAGCAGGCGCTCGCCGGCCAGCGTGAAACGCGGCGGGCGGCTTTTGCGTTCGAACAGCTTCATGTCCAGCCGCTGTTCCAGCTCGGCGAGCTGATGCGACAGCGCGGATTGCGTGAGATGCAGGCGCTCCGCCGCGGCGGTGAGGCTGCCGCTGTCGCGCAGGGCGGTCAGGCTGCGCAGGTGCCGAAGCTCGATCATGAAAAATTCTCATGTAGAAGTTGAAAACTATCCGTTTGATTCATTGTAGGCGGCTCTCCAGAATGCGCGCAAACGGAGATGACGATCCGGATGCCAGCGGCAACGTTCGTCATGGTCGGGAATCCGTTTCACGCGACACCTCGATGAATGACTCTCGCTGGGAACGCCGGGACGCAGGGGAACTGGCTTCACGCAAGCATTTCCCTGCGTCCCGGCGTCCTCAGCGAGAACGACCCAAGGAGAAGAGACATGACCGTCACTGCCCACAACCTCGGCTTTCCCCGCATCGGCGCCCGGCGCGAACTGAAGCGGGCGCTGGAGGCGTACTGGAAGGGCGAGCTGGACCGCGACGCATTGATGCAGGTCGGGCGCGAACTGCGCCTGCGGCACTGGCGCGTGCAGGCCGAGGCCGGCGTGAGCCGCGTGCCGGTGGGCGATTTCTCGTGGTACGACCACGTGCTCGACACCAGTGCGCTGCTCGGCGCCGTGCCGGCGCGTTTCGGCCGGCCGGACGGCGCGGTCGACATCGACACGTATTTCCGCATGGCGCGCGGCCGTGCACCGGTCGGCGACGACGCGCCGGCCTGCGAAATGACGAAGTGGTTCGACACCAACTATCACTATCTCGTGCCGGAACTGCATCGCGGGCAGCGCTTTCATCTTGCTTCCGACGCGCTGTTCGACCAGGTCGAGGAATGCCGCGCCGCCGGGTTTCAGCCGAAACCCGTGCTGGTCGGCCCGCTCACCTGGCTGTGGCTCGGCAAGGTCAAGGGCGAGGATTTCGATCGCCTCGAACTGCTCGACGGCATCATCGAGGTCTATCGCGAGGTGCTGCACCGGCTGCAAGGGCAGGGCGTCGAATGGGTGCAGATCGACGAGCCGATCCTCGTGCTCGATCTGCCGGTGGCCTGGCGCGCCTGCTTCGAGCCCGTGTATCACCGCCTGCAGGGCGGGCCGAAACTGCTGCTCGCGACCTGTTTCGGTGCGCTGGAGGAAAACCTGTCGCTGGCCGCGCGCCTGCCGACTGCGGGCCTGCACCTGGATCTCGTGCGCGGACCCGATCAGTTGCCGGCGGTGCTCGACTGGCTGGCGCCGTACAAGGTGCTGTCGCTCGGCGCGATCGACGGCCGCAACGTCTGGCGCAGCGATCTGGATGCGCTGTTCGAACGTCTGCAACCGGTGCACGAACGGCTCGGCGACCGTCTGTGGATCGCGCCGTCCTGCTCGCTGCTGCACGTACCGGTGGACCTGGAACAGGAGGATGCGCTGGACGGTGAACTCAAGTCCTGGCTCGCCTTCGCGACGCAGAAGCTCGACGAGCTGCATGTGCTGGCATGTGCGCTGAACGAGGGTCCGGACGCGGTCGCGGACGCCCTGGCGGACAATCGCGCAGTGCTGAAATCGCGCCGGCATTCACCGCGCCTGCACGACGCAGCCGTGCGGGAACGGCTGGCCGCACTCACGCCGGCGATGGCACGACGTCACAGCGCATGGCCGGTGCGCGACGCCGCGCAGCGTGCGGTGTTGGATCTGCCGCTGTTCCCGACCACCACCATCGGCTCGTTCCCGCAGACCGCCGACATCCGCCGCGCGCGCCGCGATTACAAGGCCGGTCATATGACGGCGCAGGACTATCGCGCGGCGATGCAGGCCGAGATCGGGCATGTCGTGGAACGCCAGGAGGCACTGGACCTGGACGTGCTGGTGCACGGCGAGGCCGAGCGCAACGACATGGTCGAATACTTCGGCGAGCAGTTGGCCGGCTTCGCCTTCACCGATTACGGCTGGGTACAGAGCTACGGCTCGCGCTGCGTCAAGCCGCCGATCATCT
>JAQVJI010000113.1 GCA_028695255.1 Chromatiales bacterium
TGCTGATCGAGACGGCGGGCGATCTGGCGCGTGACGTGTATTTCGCCACCCATGTCTCGCTCGACAACCCGGACCCCACCGTGCAGGACTTCGTCGGTGCCTATACGGCCACCTACGGCCATGCGCCGGAGAATGCATTCGCCGCACTCGGCTACGACGCGATGATGCTGGTTGCCGACGCCATCCGCCGCGCCGGCTCCACCGACGCAACGGCCCTGCGCGAGGCGCTGGCAGCCACGCAGGATCTCGACGCGGTGACCGGCGACATCGGCTACGAACGAGGCTCGCGCGTGCCGCGCAAGGACGTCACCGTCATGCGCGTGCAGGACGGACGGATGGGGTTCGTCAAGACGATTTCGCCCTGAGCACCCGATGTTCTACCTCGAACTATTCCGGTCGCTCGACCGGCATCAGGTCCGTTACCTGCTGGTCGGTGGACTCGCGATGAACCTGCATGGCGTACCGCGAATGACGATGGACGTCGATCTGGTGCTGGCGCTCGATGGGGAGAACCTGGATGCCTTTCTGCGTTGCGCCGCCGAGCTGGGTCTGGAGCCGCAGGTGCCAGTGCCGTTGGCGGCGTTGCGGGATCCGGAGCGGCGGGCGGCCTGGGTGGAACAAAAGCACATGATCGCGTTCCCACTCCAGGGGCGTGATGCAGGTGCGCCCACCGTCGACGTCCTGATCCGTCATCCATTGGACATCGATGCCGCCCTGGCGCGCAGCGAACGGCGCGATCTCGATGGTGTCCCGGTGTGGCTGGCCGCGGCCGAGGACATGGTCCGGCTCAAGGAAGGCACGGGACGGCGCCAGGACGCGGACGATATCGCGCACTTGCGACGCCTGCGGGAACGAGACCATGAGTGACGCACACGAACGCCCGCAGGGCGGCTTCGGCTATTGGGTGAGCGACGAGCAGCTTGCCGCGTTCGCGCGACTCACGCCGCTTCAACGCCTGAAGTGGGTGGATGATGCTCGCCGCTTCACGCTGCTGGCGCAGACGCCGGAGACGCGCGAGCGACAGGCACGTCTGCGGCGCGGCGGAACGATCGTCTGATCCATGATGACATCTCCCGACCCCGTGGGAGCGGCTCTGCCGCGATCGGCGGCGGCACATCGTTTCGTCGCGCCAGAGCCGCTCCCACGCGATCCCATAGACCTTCCGACAAGGCATCCTCCATGCTGATCGAATACCACCGCACCATGCTCGCCGACCGCGTGCGCAACGCGGCGCTGCACGCCGCGCTCGAACGCGTGATCGTGCCGGGCGAGACGACCGTCGCCGACATCGGTGCCGGCACCGGCCTGATCGGTTTCCTGGCCCGTCGGCTCGGCGCGCGCGAGGCGTTTCTGTACGAACACGCGGACGTGATGGTGCTGGCCGAGCGGTTGGCAAAGACGAATCGCATCCGCGGCCTGCATTTCTTTCACGAACACTCGACCAACATCCTCGATCCGGTGCCGGTGGACGTCGTGGTGTCGGAGACGCTCGGCAACTTCGCGCTGGAGGAGTTCATCATCGACACGCTGGAGGACGCGCGACGCTTCCTCAAGCCCGGCGGGATCGTGATTCCGGGCCGGCTGGAGCAGTTCGTGGCACCGGTGACCAGCGACCGCTTTCATCGCGAGCTCTGCGTGTGGGACGAGGTCGGTTTCGGGCTCGACTTCGATGATGCGAAACGCATGGGCTTCAACAATCTCTACGTGCGGCAGGTGACGCCGGACGATCTGCTCGACGGCATGCGGAGTGCGCAGCGCTGGGACCGCGTCGACTTCAGTCGCCGCAACGACCGGCACCGGCGCGGCAAGGTGCAGTGGACGCCGCGTGCCAAGGCGACGGTGTACGGCTTCGCCGTCTGGTGGCGCTGCGAGCTGGTACCGGGGGTCGACATCTCGACCGCGCCCGATGCGCCGCGCACGCACTGGGACCAGATCTATCTGCCGTTGCTGGAACCGATCGCGCTCGCGCGCGGCGACGCGCTGGCGCTCAGGCTCGACGTGCTGGCGAGCCTGGAACAGGGCATCGGCGTGCGCTGGACCGCCGAACGCGTCGGCGCGGATGGCGGCAAGACGCGGCAGGCGCTGGACATCGGGAAGGGGTTCCTGGGCTGAGGGGCTGGCGCCGTGCCGTGTCTGCCCTCACCCCGTCCCTCTCCCGCGGTGAGAGGGGCCCTTCGATGGACATCATGCCGACATGCCGGTCATCGTGGTCCATGAACGCATGCATGCGCGCGATGGCATGTTTCGCCCTTCTCCCTCCGGGAGAAGGTGGCCCGAAGGGCCGGATGAGGGCGAGCGGAGCGAGGACCGGACTGTCGGTGAAGCGGAATCCTATTTCCGCGGGCGTTTCGGCGCGGGCCTGCGTCGTTGCGGGGCGGTCTTCGGCGGCTGCGCGGATCGCGTCGGCGTACGTGCGTTCTCCGCCACGGCCTTGCCGGTGCCGGCCGGCTGCCAGCTCGGGATGAGGTGGTGCTTGCCGTTGCCGATCAGGTCGGCGCGGCCCATGCGTTTCAGCGCCTCGCGCAGCAGCGGCCAGTTTTCGGGATCGTGATAGCGCAGGAAGGCCTTGTGCAGCCGGCGCTGCCTGAGGCCGCGTACCACCGGCACGTCCTCGCTCGTCCGGTTCACGCGATGCAGCGGGTTCTTGCCGGTGTGATACATCGCAGTGGCGAGCGCCATCGGCGAGGGCAGGAAGGCCTGTACCTGATCGGGACGGAAGTCGTTCGCCTTCAGCCACAGCGCGAGATTGAGCATGTCCAGGTCGGTGGTGCCCGGATGCGCGGCGATGAAATACGGAATCAGGTACTGCTCCTTGCCCGCCTCGCGCGAGAACTTCTCGAACAGTTCGCGGAAGCGGTAATAGCTGTCGATGCCGGGCTTCATCATCTTCGACAGCGGCCCGGATTCGGTGTGTTCGGGCGCGATCTTCAGATAGCCGCCGACGTGGTGGCTGACCAGTTCCTTCACGTATTCCGGCGAGCGCACGGCGAGGTCGTAGCGCACGCCCGAGCCGATCAGGATCTTCTTCACGCCCTTGACCTCGCGCGCGCGCCGGTACAGCCGCACCAGCGGGCCGTGGTCGGTGCCGAGGTTCTTGCAGATGTCGGGATAGACGCAGGACAGGCGCCGGCACACGGCCTCGATCTCGCGCGACTTGCAGGCCAGACGGTACATGTTGGCGGTCGGACCGCCGAGGTCGGAAATCACGCCCGTGAAGCCCGGTACCTGGTCGCGGATGGTCTCGATCTCGTGGATCACCGAGTCTTCCGAACGGTTCTGGATGATGCGGCCTTCGTGCTCGGTGATGGAACAGAAGGTGCAGCCGCCGAAGCAGCCGCGCTGGATGGTGATGGAGAAGCGGATCATCTCCCAGGCCGGGATCTTCGTCTCGCCGTAGGCCGGATGCGGCGCGCGCCGGTACGGCAGCTCGTACACCGCATCCATTTCCTTGGTGGTGAGCGGGATCGGCGGCGGATTGATCCAGACGTCGCGCTCGCCGTGACGCTGCACCAGCGCACGCGCATTGCCGGGATTGGTTTCGAGATGCAGGATGCGCGAGGCGTGGGCGTACAGCACGGGATCGTCGCGTACCTGTTCCCAGGACGGCAGGCGGATCACGCCGTGCCCGCGGTCGATGCGCGGACGGTGCAGCGTCACGGGCGCGGCGCCGGTCGTCTCGTCGGCACTGGCCGTGCCGCTCGGCGTCATCGCATAGGGATCGGGATGGGCGTCGACGCGGCCGGGCGTGTCGACGTGGGTCGAGTCGATCTCGACATGACCCTCCGGCAGGCCGCGGCTGACGAGGGCCGTGCCGCGCAGGTCGCGGATGCCGTCGATCGGTTCGCCGCGTGCGAGACGGTGCGTGAGTTCGACCAGCGCGCGTTCGGCGTTGCCGTAGAGCAGCAGGTCGGCCTTGGCGTCGAGCAGGATCGAGCGCCGCACCTTCTCCTGCCAGTAGTCGTAGTGCGCGATGCGCCGCAGGCTGGCCTCGATGCCGCCAATGACGATCGGCACGTCGCCGAAGGCCTCGCGCGCGCGCTGCGCGTAGACGATCACCGAGCGGTCGGGGCGCCGACCGCCTTCGCCGCCCGGCGTGTAGGCGTCGTCCGAGCGCATCCTGCGGTCGGCCGTGTAGCGGTTGACCATCGAATCCATGTTGCCGGCGGTGACGCCGAAATACAGGTTCGGCCGGCCGAGACGGCGGAAGTCCTCCGCGCTGGTCCAGTCCGGCTGCGCGATGATGCCGACGCGAAAGCCCTGCGCCTCCAGCAGTCGTCCGACCAGCGCCATGCCGAAGCTCGGATGGTCGATGTAGGCGTCGCCCGTGACCAGGATGACGTCGCAACTGTCCCAGCCGAGCGCGTCCATCTCGGCGCGCGACATCGGCAGGAAGGGCGCGACGCCGAATCGCTGCGCCCAATATTTGCGATGGGAAAAGAGGCCGGGAGCGGCTTGCATGGGATGACGAGACCGGGGAAAACGCGAGCGCCAGAGTATACGCGCAAGCCCGGCGCGGACGCCGAAATCCCCGCTTGCCGGTGCGGGTCAGCCATGCACTCAGCCATACATTCAGCGATACATCAGGCTGCGGATGCCGAAGTGCACCGCCGCCATGCGCGTGGCGAACGCGCCGAGCACGGTCAGCATCACGGCGATCAGGATGTGGTTGGGGTCGATCACGCGCGTGTGCCAGGTCAGGAACAGCGACAGCACCAGCCCCCACAGCAGCGCGACCTCCGGATACAGCTCGCCCTTGAGCGTCGGGATGTCGCGATTCTGTACCAGCACGTCGCGCAGCACGCCGCCGCCGGCGCCGGTGAGCGCCGCGAACAGCGGTCCCCACAGCCACAGCGGGTCGACCCGCATGCTGACCGCGACCACCACGCCCGTGACCGTGAAGACCGCCAGGCCCGCGGCGTCGAACACCTCGACCAGACGGTTGGAGACGCGCGCGATCTCCGCCTCGCTCCAGCGGCTGCGGTGCAGCAGGCGCCGCAGGTACGGCAGCAGGCGCAGGAACAGCAGTCCGCCGAGCACCGTGCCGCCGATCAGCAGCACGTAGACCGGCGTGCTGACGAGCACGTTCGGCTGCCGGCCGAGGATCAGGTCGCGCATCACGCCGCCGCCGACCGCCGGCAAGGCCGCCAGGACCAGCGCGCCCATGATGTCGTAGCGCCCGCGGAAGGCGAGCAGCACGCCCGACAGCGCGAAGGCGATGACGCCGATGTATTCGATGACGCGGAACCAGTCGCGGTCGATGGTCTGCGACAGCAGTACCGGAAAGGCGTGACTGGCGACGATGCGGCGATATTCGCCCGAGGTCTTGAGATCGGCGATCGCGGCATCGAAGGCGGCCACCACCTCGGGCGACACCGAGCGGCGGCTGAATACGAGATGGATCGGCGTCGACACGCGCAGGCGCGGGTATTCCTCGACCAGTCCGCGCCAGCCCTCGCGCCAGGCCGTGGTGGCGGCGACCACGCGATCGGCCAGTACGCCGTCGACCTCGCCCTCGATCAGCGCTTGCAGACTGTGACGATCGCTGTCGGCGAGGACGATGTGCGCCGCGTTGGCGGGATCGGCGATCCAGTCGTTGATGCGCGCGTCGGCATACACGAAACCCTCGATCACGCCGATGCGCATGCGTCGTTGCGTGAACGCACGCAACATGCCGGGCACGTCGTCGAAGCCGTGGTGCGGCGAGTCGCCGCGCCGCAGATACAGCACATTGGTTTCGTTGCGGTAGGGGATCGAATAATGCAGGTAGGTCGCCCGTGCCTCGCTCCAGGTCGCGCCGGAGGCCATGTCGCGCTCGCCCAGGCGCATCTGTTCGAAATGTCTGTGCCAGGCGACGGCATCGCGGCTCACCTCGTAGCCGGCGCGCGCGGCGATCGCCCGCAGCAGTTCGACGTCGAGGCCGACCAGCACGCGGCGGTCGCCGTGGATCTCCTCGTACTGGTAAGGGTCCCAGAGAAACCAGCCGCTGCTGAGCGTGCGCGGTTCCGCGGCCGCGCTGGCCGGGCCGCAGCACAGGAACAGCAGGATCAACCCGAACCATGCACCACAGCGGAATGCCCCTGTCGAGGTCATCGTGTCGGCGTCGGATCGGCGGTTCACGCGTAGGTATGGGCGTTGGTTCAGGCGTCCGTCGTGACCGGCCGCGAGGCGTCACGGATCCAGTCGCTCCATGACCCGGCGTACAGGCGGCCGCCGTCGAGTCCCGCGACTTCCATCGCCAGCAGGTTCAGGCAGGCGGTGACGCCGGAACCGCACATGTGCACGGCGGATGCGGCGGACCGGCCGGCCAGCAGATCCTCGAACTCGGCGCGCAGCATGTGCGCGGGAAGGAAATGGCCGTTCTCGTCGAGATTGAACTGGAACGGCCGGTTGAGCGCGCCCGGCACGTGGCCGGATACCGGGTCGATGGGTTCGTTCTCGCCGCGGAAGCGGTCGGGCGCGCGTGCATCGATGAGCCGGATGCCGCCGGCGTCGAGCGCCGTCCGGACCTCGTCGGCGGTCGTCCACGCCGCGCGCGTAATGTGCGGCGTGTAGCTGCATCGCGCGGGTTTCGGCACCGTCGTCGACAGCGGACGTCCCTGCGCGATCCAGGCCTCGATGCCGCCGTCGAGCAATGCGCCCCGCCGATGCCCGAACCAGTGCGAGAGCATCCACCAGGTGCGCGAGGCGAAGGCGCCGCTGGCATCGTCGTACACCACCACCTGCGTGTCGTTGTCGATGCCCCAGGCGCCGAGGCGCGTCGTGAACGCGCCGGGATCGGGCAGCGGATGGCGTCCGCTCTGCGGCATGATCGGTCCGGCGAGATCGCGCTCCAGATGTGCGAAAACCGCCCCCGGGACGTGTCCCTCGGCATAGGCCGCCTCGCCGGCGCCGGGCACGGCGAGCGAGAAACGGCAGTCGAGTACCCGCCAGCCTGGATCGTCGAGGTGGGCGGCCAGGGTGTCGCAGTCGATCAACAGGCTGTGGTCGGTCATGGGTTTTTCCAGCAGTGGAACAGCGGAGAGTCTATGCGTATCGGCGGTGAACCGCTAATCTAGCGCGCCGTTCCAAGACAGGGAGAAAACAACATGAATCACGTCGCCAACATCCTGCTCGGCGCCTGGCTGATCCTGCTCGGCCTGCAACAGGTCGCCGGCCTGCGTTTCGATTACGACCATCTGGTGCTCGGCGCGTTGGCCATCGCGGCCGGGGTCATGACCTTTTTCCGGCGCTGAACGCGTAGGAGCGGCGGCAGCCGCGACCGGGTCGGCATTTAGCTCATCAAACCTCGTCGTCGCGGCTGCCGCCGCTCCTGCAACGCATATGTTGGTTAGAATGTGCGCTTTCGTAATCCACCTCTTTCCCTCAAGGAGTCCACCGTGAGACTGTCCGCCGCCGAGTTCAATCGATGGGAACACAAGTGCGTGACCCTGCTCGGCATGTCGGGCGTCGGCAAGACGCGCCTGTCGAATCTGCTGCGGCGCCGCGACTGGTTTCATTATTCGGGCGACTACCGCATCGGCACGCGCTATCTCGACGAGCCGATCCTCGACAACATCAAGGCGCAGGCGATGCAGGTGCCGTTCCTACGCGACCTGCTGCGCTCGGATTCGATCTACATCGAAAACAACATCACGGTCGACAACCTGCAACCGGTGTCGAGCTTCCTCGGCAAGCTCGGCGATCCGGAGCGCGGCGGCCTGCCGCTGGCCGAGTTCAAGCGCCGGCAGGAACTGCATCGCGTGGCCGAGATCGCGGCCATGCAGGACGTGCCGCTCTTCATCCAGAAGGCGCAGACCGTCTACGGTTACCGGCACTTCGTCAACGACGCCGGCGGCAGTCTGTGCGAACTGGACGATCCCGGCGTGCTGAAACTGCTGGCGGAGCACTCGGTGATCCTCTACATCAAGGCCGGCGGCGAAGATGAGGAGGCGCTGATGCGCCGCGCCGAGGCCGATCCGAAGCCGCTCTATTACCGCGAGGCGTTCCTCGACGAACAGCTCGCGATCTATCTGCGCGAGCACGACCTCGCCTACGTGGCGCAGATCGACCCCGATGCCTTCGTGCGCTGGATGTTCCCGCGCCTGCTGTACGCGCGCGTACCGCGCTACGAGGCGATCGCGTGCGAATACGGCTACACCGTCACCAGCGAGGAGGTCGGCCAGGTGCGCGACGAGCAGGATTTCCTCGCATTGGTGGCACGCGCGCTCGAACGCGAGTCCGTGCCGAGCACCTGATTCCGGAGCCGCCGCCATGCCCCTGGTAGCCCACAACGACCTGCCGACCTTCCAGCGCCTGAAGCTCGAAGGCGAGACCGTGCTGCCCGCCGATTACGCCTTGCAGCAGGAGATCCGCGAACTGCACATCGGCCTGCTCAACATGATGCCGGACGCCGCACTCGAAGCGACCGAGCGCCAGTTCTTCCGGCTGGTCGGCGAGAGCAACCAGATCGCACAGTTCTACATCCATCCGTTCACGCTCGACGAACTGCCGCGCGGAGCGGAGGCGCGTGCGCACGTCGAGCGGCATTACGAGCCGTTTTCCAGGATCAAGGAAGAAGGCTTGGACGCGCTCATCATCACCGGCGCCAACGTCACCGGCCCCGATCTCTCGCTGGAGCCGTTCTGGCAACCGCTGATCGAGGTCATCGACTGGGCCTGGCACAACGTCACGTCGACGCTCTGCTCCTGTCTCGCCACGCATGCGGTGATGCAGTTCCGCTACGGCCAGACGCGCCGCCCGCTCGGTTTCAAGCGCTGGGGCGTGTATTCACACGAGGTGGTCGACCGTCATCATCCGCTGGTCAACGGCGTCAACACGCGCTTCGACGTGCCGCATTCGCGCTTCAACGACGTCTCGCGCGCGCAGTTCGAGGCCGCCGGTCTGCACGTGCTGGT
>JAQVJI010000114.1 GCA_028695255.1 Chromatiales bacterium
CTGCGGCCAATCATCATTCTTCCCGAACCCCCGTCATGACCAAACCACCCCGTCCACTCGAACTCCTCGCGCCGGCGAAGAACGCCGACTTCGGCATCGAGGCCATCCGGCACGGTGCCGATGCGGTGTACATCGGCGGGCCGTCCTTCGGCGCGCGCGCGGCGGCAGGCAACGACATGGCCGACATCGAGCGGCTGGCGGCGTTCGCACATCGCTATTCGGCGCGCGTGTTCGTGGCGCTCAATACCATCCTCAACGACGACGAGCTGGAGCCTGCGCGCCGACTCGCCTGGCAGGTCTGGGAGGCCGGCGCCGATGCGCTGATCGTGCAGGACATGGGTCTGCTCGAAACGGACCTGCCGCCGATCCAGCTCCATGCCAGCACGCAGACCGACAACCGCAGCCTGGAGAAGGTGCGCTTTCTCGAACAGGTCGGTTTCTCGCAGGTCGTGCTGGCGCGCGAGCTGACGCTGCAACAGGTCAGCGAGATTTCGACCGGCACGTCGGCGACGCTGGAATTCTTCGTCCACGGCGCGCTGTGCGTGGCCTACAGCGGCCAGTGCTACGTCAGTCATGCGCAGACCGGGCGCAGCGCCAATCGCGGCGAGTGCTCGCAGATGTGCCGGTTGCCGTTCTCGCTCGCCGATGCCGACGGCCGGATGGTGGCCGAGAACCGGCATCTGCTGTCGATGAAGGACAACGACCAGAGCGCCAACCTGCGCGCGCTGGCCGAGGCCGGCGTCGGCTCGTTCAAGATCGAGGGTCGGCTGAAGGACCTCGCCTACGTCAAGAACGTCACCGCGCATTACCGGCAACTGCTGGATGCGATCATCGAGGCCGATCCGCGCTATGCGCGCGCATCGGCCGGCCGTTGCACCTATGGCTTCGAGCCGCGGCCCGAGAAGACATTCAATCGCAGTGCGACGGACTATTTCGTCAACGGACGCCAGGCCGACATCGCGGCCATGGATACGCCGAAATTCGCCGGCGAGCCGATCGGCCGCGTGTCGAAGGTCGGCAGGGACTGGTTCGAGGTGGAAACGGATGCGACGCTGAACAATGGCGACGGACTCGCCTGGTTCGACGCGCGCGGCGAACTGACCGGCCTGCGCGTCAATCGCGTCGACGGCAGGCGCGTCCATCCGGCCGAGTGCGATGGTCTGCCGGCCGTCGGTACCGCGCTGCATCGCAATCGCGATCAGGCCTTCATGCGGCTGCTCGAACGCGACTCGGCCGAACGCCGCATCGGTCTGCACCTGCGCCTGTCGGAGTCGGAAGACGGTTTCGTATTGACGTTGACGGACGAAGAAGGCGTGATGGCGTCCGCCGCGATCACGCAGGAGAAGGCATCGGCGCAGAACCCGCAGCGCGCGGAGACGACGTTGCGCGAAAACCTGTCGAAGCTCGGCAACACCGAGTTCCGCGCCGATGCCGTCGAGCTCGATCTGTCGGCGGCCTGGTTCGTGCCGGTGTCGGTGATCAACGCCCTGCGCCGCGATGCGGTGGAGAGATTACAGACCGCCCGCACGGCGGCGTATCGTCGTCCGCCGCGCGCGCTGCCGGCCGAGCCGCCGGCCGTCTATCCGCAGGACGAACTCAGTTATCTGGGCAACGTGTCGAACCATCTGGCGCGTGCCTTCTACGAACGCCACGGCGTGCGACTGATCGCCGATGCCTACGAGTGCAACCGCGAGCGCGGCGAGGTGTCACTCATGATCACCCGCCACTGTCTGCGCTACAGCTTCAATCTCTGCCCGAAACAGGTGAAGGGCATCCGCCCCGATCCGATGCTGCTGGTCAACGGCAGCGAACGCCTGAAGCTGCATTTCGACTGCAAGCGCTGCGAGATGCACGTGATCGGAAGACTCAGGATCGCGCGGGCGTCGTGAGCGGGGTGGACCATGGGTGTGGTGTGCGCGGAAGGCGCCTGATCTGCACGTAAGCTGCTGTAAATTGAAAAGTTTAGTCGTCGTCATGCGCAATAGTCTTTGTGCTATCGCGGATATTGCATCGATTAATTGGAAGAATGATTCTCGTTTGCCTAGTCTCGATATCAAGAGAATCGCTCATCCCAAGGAGATGCCGCCATGACCAAGACCGCCAGCTTTGCCGTCGTCCATTTTTCCGTCGCCTTCGCCGTCGGTTATGCGCTCACCGGCAGCATCGTCATCGGCGGCGCGATCGCGCTCGTCGAGCCGATGGTGAATACCGTCGCTTACCACTTTCATGAAAAGGTCTGGGAGCGCATCCGCGCCCGTGGCGCGAATCGCAACTGGCCGGAAGAGGGCTTGCAGGCTGGTGCCTGAATTGGGGTGTCGCGCCGGTGCGTGGGAGCGGCGGCAGCCGCGACGGCGGCGTTTCGACGCAGTGCCGCGCCTATCGCGCCCGCGGGCGCTCTTACGATGCCGATGTCTCTTTGGCGGTGGATATATCGAAGGGCGCGCTCGCCCGGAGAGCCGACTCCTGCGTGGTGCTGTTTTGGGATTCAGTCGCGGCTGATCGTCACTACCCGGTTGCGACCATCGCGCTTGGCGTCGTACATCGCGTGGTCCGCGCGCTTGAACAGGGACATCGCCGTGTCGCCGTCGCGGAAATCGGTGATGCCGATGCTGGCGGTGACCTGAACCGTGGTCTCGCCGACGGTGCAGCGGGTTCCCTCGACGCGCTCGCGCAGGCGTTCCGCTACGTTGAATGCGCTGCCGATGTCCGTGCTGGGCAGGATGATCACGAACTCCTCGCCGCCGAAGCGGAAAGCGAGGTCGGTTTCGCGCAGGGTGGCGCGTATGCAGTCGGCAATGCCCTTGAGCACCAGATCGCCGACGTAGTGACCATGACTGTCGTTGATGTTCTTGAAGTGATCCACGTCCACCACCATCAGGGCCAGCGGCCGTTGCTGGCGCTGGGCGATCGCGATCTCGCGCGCGAGCATGCGTTCCATCGCCGCCCGGTTGTACAGGCCGGTGAGCGGGTCGTGCTGAGCGTGCCGCACGGCCTGTTGATACAGGATCGCGTTGCGCAGCGGATAGGCCAGGATGGCCATCAGATTCTCCAGCCATTCCAGTTCCGCCTCGGTGTACTTGCGACCGCGGCGGAAGCGCAGCTCGCCGATCGCCTCGCCCTCGACGATGAGGTTCCAGGTGCAGGCATGGCGCGATTCGCGCCCCTGGCGCAACTGGATGCCCAATGCTTCGTGCGTGTACTGCACGCCGTCATAGGGCACGGCCGGTGCCACTGCTTCCGCGAAGGCCATGACCAGTTGCTGCGGATCGAGGCTGGTCTGAAGTCGCCGCGCCAGTGCCAGCTCGTCCACCTTGGGCAGCGGACGTCGCGGGCGGTCTTCGCGCATCGACGGCAGGGGCAGATTCACCACCGGGGCAATGGTCGGTTCGGCTTGTTGAGGATGTGTCGGGCTCATGGCTCGCGTCCTTCTTGCACTGTGTGCCCAGTCACAAGCGAATGCCGTGCCAACTTCGCATATCAAAACAAATGACTGTTTAATCAATATATTGCGATGTGGCGTGGTTCACGTACGCGGCAATCGACAAATAATTGACATGGGCTTGCGGGTGCGCCCGGGCCGGTGCCCGACTTGCGTCAATAAACCGTTGCGGCGTCGATCGCGTGACGCGTCCTGATATTGATCCGGCGACGAAATGTTTGAACAAGCGCGTGGTACCAAGGCAGGAAACCGTGGCATCTGGCTTGCTCCGTCGTCGCCGGATCAATATCAAATAAGCGTATTTTTGTTTATTAAGGCGGCGATAACCACTTCGACAGCGACTCGGCGCATCGGATCCTCGCCGCCGGCATGAAGACATGTCGTCGCCGCTTCAATAAACTCCCGCGCATGCTGAACCTCACCGATCTCTCCCTCCGTCGTGGCCCGCAGGCGTTGCTGGAGCACGTCGATCTGGCCGTCCACGCCGGTTGGCGGGTCGGCCTCACGGGTGCCAACGGGACTGGAAAATCCAGTCTTTTCGCGCTGTTGCGCGGTGAACTGCACGCCGACACCGGTCAGGCCGAACTGCCGGTGGGTTGGGTCATCGCCCATGTGGCGCAGGAGACGCCGGCGGTCGAGACCGCCGCGATCGATTACGTGATGGCGGGCGACGAGGAGCTGGCCCGCCTGAATGCCGAGCTGGCGGCAGCCGGGCAGACGGGCGACGGCACGCGGCTCGCCGCCCTGCACGCGCGGTTGGAGGCCATCGATGCCTATACCGCGCCGAGCCGAGCCGCGCGCCTGATGGCCGGTCTCGGCTTCGCACCGGGGCAGGAAAGCCAGCCGGTCGCGCGCTTCTCCGGCGGCTGGCGCATGCGCCTGAATCTCGCCCGCGCGCTGATGTGCCGTTCCGACCTGCTGTTGCTGGACGAGCCTACCAACCACCTCGACCTCGACGCCGTGCTGTGGCTGGAGGAGTGGCTGCTCGGCTACCCCGGCACCTTGCTGCTGATCTCGCACGACCGCGATTTTCTCGATCGCGTGGTGACGCACGTCGCGCACATCGAGAACCGCGTTCTTACCCTTTATACCGGCAACTATTCCGCCTTCGAACAGCGCCGCGCCGAGCGTCTGGCGCAACAGGAGGCGGCTCATGCGCGGCAGGCGCGCGAGGTCGCGCACCTGCAAAGCTACATCGAGCGCTTCCGCGCCAAGGCCACCAAGGCACGCCAGGCGCAGAGCCGCATCAAGGCACTGGAGCGCATGGAGCTGATCACCCGCGCACACGTCGATTCGCCGTTCCATTTCGAGTTCGCAAAACCCGAACGCCTGCCGCATCCGTTGCTGCGGATACGGCAGGCCGCGGTCGGGTACGGCGAGACGCCGGTGGTGCGTGACGTGAATTTGTCGCTCGCACCCGGCGACCGGCTCGGTCTGTTGGGTCCGAACGGCGCCGGCAAGTCGACGCTGATCCGTCTGCTGGCCGGCGAACTGTTGCCGCAGGGTGGCGAATACCGGCCGGCGGAGGGGTTGCGCATCGGCTATTTCGCGCAGCATCAGCTCGAACAGCTCGACATGGCGGCGAGTCCCTATCTGCACCTGCACCGCCTCGATCCACGCGCCACCGAACAGCGCCTGCGCGACTTCATCGGCGGCTTCGGTTTCAACGGCGACCGCGCACTGGAGCCGGTCGGCCCGTTCTCGGGCGGCGAGAAGGCGCGCCTGGTGCTCGCCCTGCTGGTCTATCAACGCCCCAATCTGTTGCTGCTCGACGAGCCCACCAATCACCTCGACCTCGACATGCGCGACGCCCTGACGCTCGCGCTCCAGGACTTCGAGGGGGCGATGGTGCTGGTCTCGCACGACCGGCATCTTTTGCGCACGGTCTGCGACCGTTTCCTGCTGGTGAGCGACGGGCGGGCGGAGGACTTCGACGGCGATCTGGATGATTACCGGCAGTGGCTCGCGTCGCGGCGCAACGTCGCGGCGGCCGCGGCGGGCAGCGCCGGCGACAACAGCGCCGCCGCGCGCAAGGACAAGCGGCGCGAGGCGGCCGAACAGCGTAATCGCCTGAAGCCGCTGCGCGACACCGTGACCCGGCTGGAACGCGAGCTCGACCGCCTGCATCGCGATCAGGCCGGACTGGAGGCCGAGATGGCCGATTCCGCGCTGTACGAAGCGGCGGCGCGCGAGCGCCTGGCCCAACTTCTGAAACGGCAGACCGAACTCAAGCGCGCGCTGGATCAGACCGAAACGGCCTGGATCGAGGCCTGCGAGGCGTTGGAGGCCGCCGAAGCCGAGGCGGCCTGACGGGATTCCCACCGATATCTCAATCCTGAGCTATTCTCTTGGGTATGCCTTCGCAAGCCGACTCGGAGGTGCCTCATGAACCAGCAAACCCTCAATCGCCGCTGTGTCGAGTTGTTCATGAACCCGGAGGTGCAGAGCCATTGCTGGCACCCGCGGACCTTCTGGGATACCCATGACATCGACGATCCTCAACCCGAAGAACTGACGGAACCCAAGGTCGATCTTCGCGAATTGGAAGTGATGTTCGCCGAAGTCGCGCATGAACACTCGGTCTGTGCCCACGAGTTGGAGCGGGAGCAGCCAGGCCGCGTGGCACGCATACGGCGGGTACTGCAAAGCGGCGATCTGCCGTTTTTGCACCGCAGCCACTGAGGGACTTCCACATCTTGAGACCCATCACGGAACTTCGTGGTCAGGCGCGTAGACTAACTCCTCGGTCAGACTCCCTCAGGTAAGGACGGTTACAATGGGGCATGGATGCCCTTTTCCACACCCTCTTCAGTAGTTTCGTCCTGCTCTTCATCGTCATCGACCCGATCGGGGTCGCAGCCATTTTCGCAGCCCTGAGCCATGAAGGCGGTCCCGCCTACCAGCGCCGCATGGCCCTGCGCGGCATCCTGCTGGCCGGCGGCATCCTGTTCACCTTCGTCCTCGTCGGCAATTACCTCCTGGCCGTCCTCGGCATCGGCGTACCCGCCTTCCGCATCGCCGGCGGCGTGCTGCTGTTCATGATCGCACTCGACATGATGTTCGCCCGCCCGAGCGGCCTGCGCTATGCCACCGTCCGCGAACGCCGCGAGGCGCAGCAGAAGGAAGACATCTCCGTTTTTCCGCTCGCCTTTCCGCTCATCTCCGGCCCGGGCGCCATGACCACCGTGCTGCTGATGTCGGGCGCCGGCCACGATACCGTCGTCTTCACCGGTCTGCTGCTGGTGATCCTGTGCGTGCTCATCCTGTCCTACCTCGCCCTGCGCACCGCCCCGTTCATCGTGCGCATCCTCGGCGAAACCGGCATCAACGTCGTCAACCGTCTGCTCGGCCTGATCCTCGCCGCGCTGGCGGTGCAGTTCGTGATCGATGGGGTGAAGGTGAGTCTGTTCAACGGCTGAGATCGCGGCCTTGTGAGATTCGGCGTCAATTCACGCGCGCATGTTTCGCCATGCCACGGCTCCAACGTCCGAGCTTGGACATCGCGAGCAGAGAGAAATACACCACGCCAGCGGCCAGCACGATGTGCGGATCGCTCACCCATGCGCCGGAACCCGGAATGCCGTAGGCATGGCCGTGCAAGGTCACGCCGAGTTCCGGCAGCGGGATCACGACCGTACCGATCACTGCGACCAGATAGAACATCACCGACAAACCCCATAGCGCCGACTGTTCGTGTTTGGTGTCCTGGTCGGACTGGCGGTTGAGCATGATCGCCACCATCTTGGATCCGAGCAGCCAGACGAACGCGCCGACCGCCCACAGCGACTGGAACATCCAGGCCCAGGCGCCGACGAACAGCAGATAGATCGCACCCAGACCCAGCACCACGCGAATGCGCGTCCAGCGCGGCTGGTCGTGCGCCATCACCGCGCCGCCGAGAAACGGTGCCGAGTGGACCAGGATGAATTCGAGCAGCATCACGAGCATGAGCTGCGCGACGAGATCGTGCCGCCATGCCGAAGGATCGATCCATACCCAGAGGAACAGCCCGGCCGACACGACGTCGGGCAGGGCGGATGCGATGCGGGGGGTGAGCGCTGACGGATCGTTCCGCATTGTCTGCATGTCGGGTCCGGTAATGGAGAAAATGAGCGGCCGTCTTCGCCGGCAGGCAACGGATGGGTCGGGATCGGATCGATCCGGACGTCGCACTCGCCGACACGGCGGACACGCCCGCGCATCGTACCACCGACATGCCTTCGGTCCGTCGTTTCCACTGAGCCCTGTCTCCGTGGCTGCAGTCGCCGGAATATCGAAGCGTCGTTGCGTGCGCTGTCTCTGTTTTGCTGCTGCTCATGCTGGCCGGCGGATGGCGCGTGTCCGATACTTCGGCCGTACCGGAACATGGCGTGCCCGCATGCAATCAGTCCCCATCGATTACGACAGCGTCGCATCGCTGTATGACCTCTACGTCGACGTCGACTACGACGTTCCGTTCTTCCTGTCAGAGGTGGCGCGGGTTTGCGGACCCATGCTCGAACTCACCGCCGGCACCGGGCGCCTGTCGCTGCCGCTGATCGAGGCCGGTGTCGACCTGACCTGCGTCGATTTTTCGCAGGGCATGCTGGATGTGCTTTCGCACAAGCTTTCCGCGCGTGGTCTGAAGGCCGAGTTGGTGTGTGGCGATGCCTGCACCTTGTCGCTGACGCGCCGCTTCGAACTCGCGATCCTGCCGTTCCAGTCCTTCATGGAATTCATCGGCGAGGCGAGTCAGTACGCGGTGTTGCGTTCGGCCTTCGACGCGCTCCTTCCCGGCGGCCGTTTCATCTGCACCATGCACAATCCGCCGGTCCGCCGCCGGCAGGTGGACGGCACGCAACGCCTGGTCGGACAGTTCCAGATGGACGGCGGCACATTGCTCGTCTCGGGCTTCGAACAGGGCGGGCAGCCGGTCGTATCGCGCTTGCAGTCGTTCGAGTTTTTCGGCCCGGACGGGCGCATGATCTGGAAGCGTCTGATGCCCATGCGTTTCGAGTTTATCGAACGCGAAGCCTTCGAACGCATGGCGAATGCAGTGGGATTCCGGGTGATCGACTTGTTCGGAGACTATCGACGCACGCCATTCGATCCGGTGGAGAGTCCGGTGATGATATGGGTGTTGGAGAAACGCTGATCGAAGGCCTGACGGCGTGTCGAATACCGCGATCGGGTCGCGGTCAACTGCGATTTCTAGGATCATCGGTTTCGTCGTCCCGCGTGAATGGTTCGCGCTGAACCAGCACTGCCGATCGGCAGTCGAACATTGATCGCATTCGATTCAACCCGGAAAGTCCGTTAGGAGGCGTGATGATCGCGCCGAGATTTGGATTCACAAGGCATTTCCCGAAGGAGCGCAATACCGAGCCGTATTGCCGACTGAGGAAAATGCCTTGTGGATTCAAG
>JAQVJI010000115.1 GCA_028695255.1 Chromatiales bacterium
TGGCCGAGGTCTATGCCCTGCGCGGATTCGACGCCATCCATCTGGCGAGCGCACTCTGGCTCAACGACACCGCGGGCGGCAGACTGCGGTTCGCGGCATTCGATACAAGGCTCCACGCGGCAGCCGAACGGGCGGGGCTTGTGGTTGTTGACTGAGCATGGGGGCAGCCTGTTCGCCGGGGTTTGGAGAGCGTGATCCGCCCCAAAGTGGCGGGTCATGAAGTCGGCACGGTGACGGTGCTGGTTGCGGCGTGAACCGGGTTTGACAGGCCGTTTATCCCGCGTTACGGTTCAGGCCATTCGTCGGCGCGCGAGGAGCATATTCAGGAGCATGAAAATGAAATCCGTAGCGCTTGGCAAAGATACTTCCTCGGTTGAAGTCACGAACATCTCGCCGCATGACTTCTGGCTCGTGCTGGGTAATGAGGAATTGTTTGTATCGTTCGCGGAATTTCCGTGGTTCCGAGACGCTGCGGTCGGAAAAATCCAGCATGTCGAACTGCCCTCGCCAGGCCACCTCTACTGGCCGGAACTGGATGTCGATCTTGCGGTTGAATCGATCCGGCATCCGGAGCGGTTTCCGCTGGTTAGCAAAGGGCGTGGGTAAATGTTGGGATGTGAGACCACGTGCTGACGCGCTATCAAACGATCTCTGGAATGCCAAGCTCGCGTAAGTAATTGAAGGTCGAATCGTAGAATGCTGGTGAACGGGTTGGATCGTTCTCATTACCCAGCGGGACAAAGACAACCATTCCCTGTCGGGCGCGCGTGAGCAAAACACGATATGCATTCCGTAGATAACTGCGGTTGTCGGTATTCTTAATGTTGGTCCAACGTGATCCGCGGAAGTCGTGATAGTTCCAGCCGTTGCCATTGAAACGGAAATCTGCGTCCCAAGTGACACACGTCCAATCGAGCTCCAGCCCCTGAACTTGAAACTCCGTTGCTGCATCTTCGAGGTAATAGCTGGAGCGAACGTCGCTGCGGTCATTAAGGAAGTAATGTACCGGGTCAACGTCTACGCGAACATCGACAGCATGTGGTTTTAGTCGCATCGCCTTGGAAGATGCAAGCAGGCCGAAACGCTCCGATCCTCGGGCGTGGGAGCGAATCCATGCCTTGGCTTTGTCTAAGTCCCGAGCAAGAACAATCGGGAAGCGGACTCTAAGTTCTGCAAATGCTTCACGAGCAGCATTTGTTTCACAATCAAGCAGCGCCTTCACAAATGCCGAGACGTTCTCGGCGCGGAAAGATCGCATCGAAACAGCGAGATGCAGGGAATCATCTTGATATATTTGAGACTTGAATTGTGCGAGTTCGAGGGCGTTGCCGGCGGCATACTCACTGTCATGCAGTCGAGAGGAGATGAACATCTTCCAGCGCGGGAAATGATCGATCACGGCATTCAACCAAGCGGAGATGCCGGCTTCGCCGATGTTGATTTCCTGACCACCCCCTACCAGACAAATGATCACAGCCCAATCTTGATGACGGTCCATGTAGGAAATGAGAAATTCCGGCTCGGATTGAGTGAAGCCCGCGCGACCTTTCTTTCTCCTCATGAAATTAGCCGTCATTTGCGAATTCCACGCCCGCTGCGCCTCATCGAAGATAACGACATGTTCTGGTGGCGCATTGTCGTCTGCCAACCCCGCATCGCGAAAGTGGTGGACGTTTTGAATGAATGCTTTTACGGGAGTCGCGATTTTCTTTTTGGTGGCCTTCTGCTTCAACGCCTTGAGCCGGAAGTATTCATCCCGGGTTAATGCCTCACGCAAAACGGCAACGAGCGGAGCATTACCCGACAGGAAGACGGCGTGCGTCGGTGCTTTTTCGTCCCGCCGTTGCGTGGCGACGTTCAATCCCACCAAAGTTTTTCCTGCGCCGGGAACGCCGGTCACAAAGCAGATGAACTTCTGTTCCGTACTGCGCGCCTCATCGACCAACTCTTC
Source organism: Chromatiales bacterium (assembly GCA_028695255.1). Taxonomy (GTDB): domain Bacteria; phylum Pseudomonadota; class Gammaproteobacteria; order Ectothiorhodospirales; family Ectothiorhodospiraceae; genus JAQVJI01. The sequence continues at coordinate 1,952 of JAQVJI010000115.1, forward strand.
GATGCGTTTGGATGTCGTGTGGAGATTCTGTGCACCAGCGTCAAAACGAGCTATAGCTTCGACGGAGTGCTGCGCATAAAGCGACCGTGCGGCCTCAATAATCGTCGGCGTGGGGCGATATGAGGCACGCGCCCAAGCATGGGCGTCGAGGGCCAAACCCTTGGCAAGGCTAAGACCCAACTCCAGTGTTTCGCGCAAGTTAACGGCGTTAGTCAGGACAGGTCGATAGACGTTGTCTGCGTCAGCCTCGAATTTAATGGCGACACGTTTGGCCTCAGTCGCAACCAAGATCGGAGCGATAACGACATTGTGACTGGCTTCATGAAAGTTTTTTAAATCAAGTGCGTAGTCCCAGACTTGTTCGATTGCCACGCGGTCGTAGGTTGATTCGCCAACTTTGAATTCCAACGCAAAGATCACCGCGCCCAGAACGAGAATGACGTCCACGCGCCGCCCCATGCGAGGGATGTTGAATTCAAAGAAGATCCAACCATCCAAGCCTCCGAGTTGCGCGTGAAGGAGGTCAATCTGCGCGAGCCAAGCATCGCGCTGATTGGCAAAGTGCCCATCGCCTGCGTGACGGGAAAGCTTTCCGAGAATGTCATCAGCCTCGCTGGCCAGAAAGTCTCTGATGGCAGCCCCATACCAAGACCGAGCCATGCCGGGGTTGTTGATTACAATGGACATATTGAGCTGAAGTATGTTGGTAAGACTCGGGAAAGTGAAGCGTTTGGCCACGGGTCGTGGTTTCACATTCCAACATTCCTCTGTGGTCTGGAAGAGACGGTACTCTTCTCGTCCGGCCGCCACGCCTGTATGACCGTCACCGATTCCCCGACGCCAGAAACACCGAATTCCGATGCAAGTCGAGATGCCTCCTCTGCCCTTCGCTGAACGGCCCCACGTTTACGGGGTTGCCGGCATCCACACCCATGCGCTCCAGTGAGGGTCGGTGCGCGACAGGTGAGATCAGCAGGAGCCCGCTGTCCTCGAAGGAGATGAACCCGCGATCGAAGAGGTGATCGATCGTCGGGGTCAGCAACAGGCCGTTTTCTCCGTCTAGCCGTTCGTCGTTATCGCTGTCGCGCGATCAGAGCAACGCCAACCGCCGCACCGGCAATGACAGGGATCGCGCCCAGTCCGTGTGATTGCTCACCTGACCATGCGCGCGCACGCGGTCGACCCGATGCAGGTCGACGTCGGCGTACACCCAGCCCGGTTGGTTGAACGTGCCGCGGGCGAGGATGCCGTCTTCTGGAAAATACTTGTCGGGTGGACCGAACACGCCTGCCGCGCCGACGTTCTCGTCCACCACCGGCATCCAGGCCGCATCGCCCACGGTCGGTGACTGCACGACGACGCACTGATTTTCCAGCGCACGCGCGCGGCAGGCGATGAGCACGCGCTGATAGCCCGCCATGCCGTCGGTGCAGCTCGGCACCAGCAGCAGGCGCGCGCCGGCCTCGACCTGGGCGCGCGCGATGAGCGGAAATTCGCTGTCGTAGCAGATGCACACGCCGACCGGACCGAAGACGGTGTCGAACACCGCAATCTCCTCGCCGGCCTGCATCAGTTTCTGCACCCGCTCGAAGCGCGTGAGCTGGAGCTTGTCCTGATGACCGTAATCGCCGTTCGGCGCGATGAAATGCGCGCGGTTGCGATACTGTCCGTCCGGCTGGCGCACGGGAATGCTGGCGGCGAGGATGTACAGGCCGTGCCGTTCGGCCAGTTCGCGATGCAGTGCGATGAAGTTCGGTACGTGGGCCTGCAATGCGCCATAGGTGGCGGCCACGTCGGCACGCTCATCCTCCGGCAACAGCGCAGCGAGTTCGAGTGCGCCGTACTCGGGGAACACCAGCATCTGCGCGCCCTGCCCCGCCGCCTCGCCCACCCAGGCCGCGAGCTTGTCGGCGTAGGCCTGCCAGCCGTCGAGGCGGTCGAGCGGATATTGCGCGGCGGCGATGCGCAGGCGTTCGTCGCTCACAGGGGTTTGGTCCAGAACTGCATCGGCTTGGGCGTCTCGCCCGGCTCGTCCAGATCCTTCCACGACAAGGTCGTCGTCAGCTCCGGCCGACGCTCGTAACCGCGTTTGCTCCAGAAGGTATCGAGCGGGACGTAATCGCCCGGCCGGCGCGGATGATCGGCCGGTCGCTGCACGCCGCAGAACGCCGCGTGCTCGAAACCGCCGAGCCGACGCGCGTGCGCCTCGCGCGCCTCGAAGAAACGCACGCCGAGGCCGCGTCCGCGATACGCGCGCTGCAACACCGACTCGCCGAGATAGAACACGCGCGCGACGTCCCAGCCCTGCCGTTCGAACGGCCGGCGGATCTCGGCCGTCTCGTGTTGCAGCGGGATGCAGGTCGAGGCACCGACGACCGTCTCGCCGTCGAACACCAGCACCATCATGCTGCCTGGCGCTTCGACGTAGGTGCGCAGATAGCGCGCCTCATAACCGGGATCGCCGTCGTAGAGATAGGGAAAGTCGCGGAAGACCTCGATGCGCAGACGCGCGAGGTCTTCGAGATGCGTCGTCAGCGCATCGCCGACCAGGGCTTCGATTCGCAGAACAGGACCGTTCACGCTTCGACCTCGCACATGCGGCGTTACTTGTCACGACCACCGGTGGGCAGATAGCTGGTGGGAAACGGCATCACGTTGCCGCCGTCGAATTCGCTGATCTTCGCCACGCCCTCCTTGTCGACCTCGTCGATGCGGATGATCGCGTGCATCGGTACGTGGCTCCGCTTGACCTGCTCGAACTCGGTTTTGAGGCGTTCTTCCGAGGGATCGACGACGACCGAGCTGCGCTCGCCGAAAACGAGTTCCTCGATCACCACGAACCCGAACAGTTCACTTTGGTGGACGCCGCGCGCAAAGACCTCGTAGACCTTGCCCTGATTGACGAAATGGACCTTGTAGATACTCTTGTCGCGTGACATGAATGAAAGGCTTCCGAGTGAAGGACGTGTCGCATTAGACCGCGCGCATCGTCGGCTTGCAACGTGAGGCGGCCGGATGTTTACATTGACACTACTGCTCGCCGATACAAACCCCGATGAATCAGGCTGCAAGCGAACTGCTGGAGCAACTCAACCGCAACAGCACGCCCTACCAGGACCCGCTCGTGCGCGTGGACTGGGAGGCGCTGAGCTTCGACCGGTTCTGGCTGCCGGAACCGGCGCTGAGCCTGCATGGCCTGCCCGAGTTCGACCGCCTCGATCTCGACATCCGGCTTGCGCTGTCGCGCTACGAGTTCATCCACTTCATCGAGGGTGCGCTGTGGCTCGAAAGCCTGTTCATGGAACGCATCGCGCGTGCGGCGGCACGGCCGGAGGCCGATCTCACGCGCGCCAGCTATCGTCTGCACGAACTGCGCGAAGAGGCCGGCCACAGCCTGATGTTCCTGGAGCTGATGCGCCGCTCGCGCCTGCCGCTGCCGCGCACGCGCTTCCGGCGCGCCAACCTGGCCAACCTGATCGGCCGCCACGCGCCCTTCGAATCACCGCTGTTCTGGATCGCCGTACTGATCGGCGAGGAAGTGCCGGACCGCATGAACCGCTTGATCCGCAAACATCGCGACGACATCTGCCCGACCATCCACGACATCATCACGCTGCACGTGATGGACGAGGCACGCCACATGGCGCATGCACGCGAAACCGTGACCGGATCGCTCGACGGCATCCCGCCGTGGCTGCGGCGCGTCTATCGCCCCATTTATCGCCCCATGATGAACCGCGTGTTCGGGCAGTTCGTCGAGGCCTTCTACTACCCGCCGGCCAGGGTTTACGAGCTGGCCGGACTCACGCCCGGCAAACGTTGGGCACGACGCGCCTGGGACAATCCGCAGCGTACCGCCTTCGTACGTGAGTGCGTGTCGCCGGTGCTGCGCCTGCTGGCCGACAACGGCCTGACGCTTGGCTGGCGCTGAAACATTTCGCCAGTCCATGCACTGACCGCGACGTCCAGTCGACGACGTCGGGCGAATGGTGTCTGATACGGCGTGGGCACCTCATCCAGGCGCGGCGCCGGTGATCCCTTCACCCGGCATCCGAAACCATGGCGGAAGCACCGATGAACGCGCAATCCAGGACCTGGCTCATACGCCTGACCGCCGTCGTGGCGCTCACCGCCATCGCGGCAGCCGTCTGGCAGAAGCTGTCCCTCGACGATCCGGAATCCGGGCTCGCCAGCGGCAACGGTCGCATCGAGGCGGTGGAAATCGACATCGCCACCCGATCGGCCGGACGCGTGAAGGCGATCCTCGTGCGCGAGGGCGAGTTCGTGAGCGCCGGTCAGGCGGTGGCGCACATGGATACCGAGAACCTGGAAGCACAGTTGCGCCAGGCCCAGGCGCAGCTACGGCAGGCACAGAGCGCCGTCATCACCGCGCGCAGCCAGGTGACGCTGCGCGAGGCGGAGAAGGCCGCGGCACAGGCGCTGCTCGCACAGCGCGAGGCCGAGCATGCGGTCGCGAAGACCCATCTCTCGCGCACCGCGCGGCTGGCGAAGGACGGCGCCATTTCGCAACAGCAGGTCGATGACGACCGCGCCAGGGTCCAGGGTGCGGCAGCCGCCGTCAGCGCGGTGCAGGCGCAGATTGCCGCCGCCGACGCGGCCATCGCCACTGCACGCGCCCAGGTGATCGGGGCCGAGGAGGCGGTGGCGGCGGTACAGGCCAGCATCGAGCGCATCGGCACCGATATTGCCGACAGCGAACTGCGCGCGCCGCGCGATGGCCGCATCCAGTATCTGGTCGCCCAGCCGGGCGAGGTGCTGGGCGGCGGCGGGCGGGTGATGAACCTGCTCGACCTGAAGGACGTGTACATGACCTTCTTCCTGCCGACGTCGGCGGTCGGCCGCATCGCGCTCGGCAGCGAGGTGCGGCTGGTGCTCGATGCGGCACCGCAGTTCGTGATCCCGGCCAACGTATCGTTCATCGCCGACGTCGCGCAGTTCACGCCCAAGACCGTCGAGACCTCGGTCGAACGAGAGAAACTCATGTTTCGCGTGCGTGCGCGCATTCCGCCCGAACTGCTCGAAAAGCACATCCTCCAAGTCAAGACCGGACTGCCCGGCATGGCCCACGTGCGACTCGATCAGACGCAGCCGTGGCCCGTGCACTTGCAGGTGAGACTGCCCGAATGAACGGGCACGGGACCGGCGCACCGCCGGTCGTCCGGTTGGCGGGCGTCGACCTGCGGTATCGCAAGACCCAGGCGTTGCACGACATCACGCTCGACCTGCCGGCCGGCTGCATACTGGGCGTGATCGGTCCGGACGGCGTCGGCAAGTCGAGCCTGTTCTCGCTCGTCGCCGGTGCGCGGGCGATCCAGTCCGGTCATATCGAGGTGCTGGGCGGCGACATGGCCGATGCACGCCACCGACGCGCCGTCTGTCCGCGCATCGCCTACATGCCGCAGGGACTCGGCAAGAATCTCTATCCCACGCTGTCGGTATTCGAGAACGTCGACTTCTTCGGACGCCTGTTCGGTCATGGCCGCGCCGAACGCGAGCGGCGCATCGCCGAACTGCTCGACGCCACCGCACTCGCCCCCTTCGCCGACCGGCCGGTGGGCAAGCTCTCCGGCGGCATGAAGCAGAAGCTCGGCCTGTGCTGCGCGCTGATCCACGACCCCGACCTGCTGATCCTCGACGAACCGACCACCGGCGTCGATCCGTTGTCGCGGCGACAGTTCTGGGAGCTCATCGAACGCATTCGCGGCACACGACCCGGCGTGAGCGTCCTGGTCGCCACCGCCTACATGGAGGAGGCGGCACGCTTCGACTGGCTGGTGGCGATGAACGGCGGCCGCGTGCTCGCCACCGGTACGCCGCAGCAATTGTTGGAAAGCAGCGGCAGCGATACGCTCGAACAGGCCTTCATCCGGCTGTTGCCGGAGGCGCAGCGAACCGGATACCGGCCGGTGGAGATCACGCCCCACCCGGCAGGTACCGACACAGACGTGGCGATCGAGGCGCGCGACCTGACCATGCGTTTCGGCGACTTCACGGCCGTCGACCACGTGAGCTTCCGCATTCGCCGCGGCGAGATATTCGGCTTCATCGGTTCCAACGGCTGCGGCAAGACCACGACCATGAAGATGCTCACCGGCCTGCTGCCGGCGAGCGAGGGCGAGGCCTGGCTGTTCGGCCATGCGGTGAATCCGCACGACCTCGACACCCGCCGCCGCGTCGGCTACATGACCCAGTCCTTCTCGCTCTACGGCGAACTGAGCGTGCGGCAGAACCTGGCATTGCACGCGCGGTTGTTCGGCCTGCCCGAGGCGGACATCGCGGCACGGGTAGCGGAGATGGCCGAACGCTTCGAACTCGCCGGCATCATGGACGCGATGCCCGATGCGCTGCCGCTCGGCGAGCGGCAACGCCTGTCGCTCGCCGTGGCGATGATCCATGGTCCCGAGATGCTGATCCTCGACGAACCGACCTCGGGCGTCGATCCGGTCGCGCGCGACAATTTCTGGCGCATCATGATCGATCTCTCGCGGCGCGACGGCGTCACCATTTTCATCTCCACCCACTTCATGAACGAGGCCGAGCGCTGCGACCGCATCTCGCTCATGCACGCCGGCAAGGTGCTGGTGAGCGACACGCCGTCGGCGATCGTCGAGGCGCGTGGCGCGGAAAACCTGGAGCAGGCGTTCATCGGCCATCTCGAAGCGGCGACGGCTGGCCGGCGCGCGTCCGTGCCGACCACAGCCATGCGGGCGGCATCGGCTGGCGATGACGGCGAGGCGGCGACGGTCAACCGCGCAGGTTTCAGCCTGCGTCGGCTCTACAGCTACGCCCGACGCGAGGCGCTGGAGCTGCTGCGCGACCCGATCCGCCTCACCATGGCGGCAGCCG